>JAAEPI010000459.1 GCA_024232835.1 Cytophagales bacterium | reverse complement strand
TGGTGATAATGTCAATGAGCTTTTCCGAGGGGCATTCAGTTCCCCCCTCTCATTGGGATGTTTTACAGCATGGTCTATGGGGAAATGAGCTAAGGTGAATTACACTGTTCCAAGTGTTTCTGAGGCGTTCCTTATGTGTTTCAAGTCATTTTCGGTGTAATTTTGGTGTAGTTTTGGTGTAGTTCCTAAATCTTGGAACACGCCAGAAATATAGCTATGACAATTGTCTATGGAGTTTCGCATTTTCCTGGATTGCGTAGTCTGAATTATACAATAGATGTAATCGTTAAGAAATGTGAAACAACCCCCTTTATCCCCCTTTTTTAAGGGGGAATCATGATTACAATAGATCTCAAAAATGGCGCGAATTAACCAATAATCTGGATGTTTCGTGGCATTATTGGCTACAGAATTATGCCAGGAAACGTATAGCAATTGGATGAAATTCTTCAAGGCTCTATGGCTGATACGCGTTCTTGCCCTTGTCTGTGATTCAGTGATCATGGTAGTTGCTCCCTAAGTTTCACATGTAATTGAAATATACCCTCATAATATATATCACGTTGAGACGGGCAAATTGTGAATTTTATTTTCTGGGAAAATTGAATAGCCCTCGTCTCGCTCTCTACCATTGCATGATAAGCATGAATCAATGTATAATACTATACTGCGTAACTAAATGTCCACAACTGAACTGTCTTCCGTTTATGGCAATGGAAACGCTTAGGAGAGCAGATATGTTTTTTGACGTTGATGAATTGAAATCAAAGGAGCCTTTTGATCGTGTGAAAATCCGCGTGGCTTATGGCGAGAAT
>JAAEPI010000458.1 GCA_024232835.1 Cytophagales bacterium | reverse complement strand
ATATCTGGTTACAGGAGCTGTTATATGAAATGAAGGCAATATACCATGATGGCCCACTTGTAATATGTCTATTATATATTTTCAAACATGAGATTTAGTCATAATTGTGAACTCCAGGTAGATTATAAGATATAGAAAAAGTAACATACGCAACGGTAAAAAACATTTACAAAACTATCTATCACATTTAAAGGAAGTGATATTAAGCTGTCCCACCTACAGTCCCAATTACCCATAGGGCTATACTACACGACTATTATATGTAATTTTGTCTGTTGCAAAGTCGATTTTGGAAAATTAAAGTGTTCAAGAGTGGCAAGATTTGAGGAGAATCGCCCAACTCCATTTGGGGTGGAATATTCAAGAAGGTCTGCGGTGAAAGGAAAGTTCCTTAAGAGCAGCGAGGAGTTGAGGCAGTAGTTCAAGACCTCAAACTTGTCCTCATGGAGGAGCATGTTATTTGCATTTGACCATTCTACCACTCTGCCCAGATCATCTTGTAGTAGGGCACAGCAGAGCATTGTCAGGATGGCTTTTAGGAGCTTTGTGTCGTCCGCAAAGGAGAGTGGTTTAGAGTTGACTAATCTTAGAGCCAGATCAATCACATACAGGATGAAAAAGACAGGACCTAGGACTGTCCCTTGTGGTACACCGCTTTTAACACTCTTGTAGGACGACTTTTTCCCCTCGACAGTGACAGTCTGGAGTCTGTCTGAGAGGAAATTCTCGATCCATTTGTATACCTTGCCACCTATTCCATATTTCCTCATTTTGGCAAGGAGAACTTTGTGGTCAACCTTATCAAAGGCTTTGCTGTAGTCAAGATAGATTACATCGACTTCTTGTCCATTGTT
>JAAEPI010000457.1 GCA_024232835.1 Cytophagales bacterium | reverse complement strand
CTGGGGATAAAAGAAAGAAGCTGGCAAATAATAGGTTGACCAGATAAGTTCGTAGTTTTAGCCATGATGTCTAATAGTTTTGTCACTTCAAACATCATCAAATTGGTGGGGATTAATCCCCACCAATTGCATTTTTCTTAGAGGGTCTAATTCAAGGTCTTTTTTACTCGGATGTCAGTAATAGTTTGTTTCTAATAAGACGAAAACAATTAGAAAAACTAGCTTTAGAAATTCTTAAAAAATGTTAATCTTAGGCCTGAGAATGTAGCGCCATCCTATTTCCCTCCGAATCAGTAAAGAAAGCCATATAACCTATTTCTTCTGTAATTTGAGTTTTAGGCATTACGATTTTTCCCCCTGCTTCTTCGACCTTTCCAAGTGCATCACTGAGGTCAGGATTAGCATTTAGATAAAGAGCTGGCCCGTCAGTGGCACTCGGTACATGCATGTCACTTTTGATTAATGCGCCAGATAGTTTTCCAGATTCGGGATCGTAAGGGAAGAAGGCCATATGTATGCCGCCCATTTCTTGAACGGCCATTTCTATCCCGAATATGGCTTCATAAAATTTGGCGGCTCTTTCAATATTCTCAGTAGGAATCTCGAACCAGTTGAGTGTGTTAGTTGTTGCGTCCATTGTTTTTTATGTTTTAGGACGAATAAGATACTAATTATTGGATAATACTGTTCAACTGCTCCTCCAAAACCTTAATCTTCTCCTCAGCCTCAGCTTGCTTCTTTCGTTCGATTTCCACTACTTTTTCGGGCGCACCACTCACGAATCGTTCGTTGGATAGTTTCTTCACCACTGAAGCTAGGAATCCCTTTGTGTACTTGATTTCCTCTTCTAGTCGTTTCTTTTCTGTTTCGGAATCAACAGAATCGGCAAGCGGTACAAAAAATTCATGGCCTTTCAAGACAAATCCAGATGCTTGCGTTGGCTTCTCATTTTCTAATCGTATTTCTGAAAGATTAGCTTGCTTCTGTATTGAAGGAAGAAGGTTGGTCAGTTCGTCACCTTTTGAAGAACAGATGATCAATTCCAATTCTACTTTCTGAGCAATTTGCTTTGTATTGCGAATATTTCGAACGCTCGTGATAATTTCAAAAAGCAAGTTAGCTTGATCAAGAATCGATTTATCAAAGACTCCAGAAGTTGGCCATTTGGTTACAATAAGTGCCTCTTCTTCCGTTCGACCTTCAATTGTTTGCCAAAGCTCCTCGGTAATGAAAGGCATAAACGGGTGTATCACCTTCAACACTTGCTCGAAAAATTCAATTGTACGAGCTTTTGTTTGGGCATTTACTGGGCTTTGGTAGGCGGGCTTTATCCACTCCAGATAGTTGCTACAGAAGTCATTCCATACCAGCTTATAAACTGTCATCAGCGCATCAGAAATTCGAAATTTGGAAAAATGATCCTCCAACTCTTCCAGAGCTTGATTGAAACGATTGTCGAACCATTCAATGGCAAGGTCGTCCACCTCGTTGTTTTCCTTATCTGTCGCTTCCCACCCATCAACCAAGCGGTAGGCGTTCCAAATTTTGTTGGAAAAATTTCTTCCCTGTTGGCAAAGCTTTTCGTCAAACAGCAGATCGTTCCCTGCAGGTGAACTAAACAACATGCCCGTTCGGATACCATCCGCGCCGTACTTTTTGATTAGTTCGAGTGGATCTGGTGAATTGCCCAATGACTTACTCATTTTTCTTCGTTGCTTGTCCCGAACGATCCCCGTCAGATACACATCCTTGAAAGGTTTCTCATCCAGATACTCATACCCCGCGATGATCATGCGAGCCACCCAGAAGAAGAGAATCTCTGGAGCCGTCACCAATGTATCAGTTGGATAGAAGTAGTCCAGTTCGGCATTTTTGCTCTTATCGATTTTTCCTATTGTCTTGTCAAATGATGAGTCATTGAAGCCGTCGAATGTGGAGATTGGCCATAGATTAGAAGACGCCCAAGTATCCAGCACATCCTCGTCTTGGCGAAGGTCGGCAGTGGCGAGATCGGAATTACTCGATTGCGTTCGAGCAAGCTCCAACGCCTCTTCGGCTGTCTCGGCCACAACGAAATCATCCTCACCGGTTCCGAAATAATAGGCCGGAATACGTTGACCCCACCAGAGTTGTCTGGAAATGCACCAGTCACGCACGTTTTCCATCCAGTGGTTGTACGTGTTCTTGAACTTTGCAGGGTGCAGCTTAATCTCATCATCCATCACCACCTTGTGAGCCGTTCTGGAAATGTCTTTCATTTTCACAAACCATTGCAGCGATAGCTTAGGCTCCACCACTGAATTCGTTCGCTCTGATCGTCCAATCTTGGTTACGAAATCTTCTTCCTTTACGAGAATCCCGGCTTCTCTGATGTCCTTAACGATTTTCTTCCGAGCTTCAAATCGATCCAAACCGACATAGGAGGGAAGCTCACATTTTTCGTTGAGCGTTCCATCTAAATTAATGGTGTCTATCACTTCAAGGTTGTGGCGTTTACCAATTTCATAGTCATTCTGATCATGGGCAGGAGTCACTTTCAAACATCCCGTTCCAAAATCAAGCTCCACATAGGTGTCTCCAATAATTGGAATCTCACGGTTAATGAAAGGGACGAGTGCTGTTTTTCCTATCAAATGCTTGAAGCGCTCATCTTTTGGGTTGACTGCAATTGCCGTGTCTCCCATAATAGTTTCTGGACGCTGGGTGGCAATCACCACAAATTCATCAGAATTCTTGAGCTGATATTTTACTGAATACAGCTTTGAGTTTTCGCCCTCTTCCTTATGAAGTACTTCTTCATTCGAGAGAGCTGTTTGTGCCTCACAATCCCAGTTGATCATTCGCAGGCCTCTATAGATATATCCCTTTTTATACAGATCAACGAACACTCGGACCACCGACTTGTAGTAGTCTTCATCCATCGTGAAGGACGTGCGCTCCCAATCACATGATGCCCCTAATTTTTTCAGCTGCTCTAGGATTATGCCACCATACTTTTCCTTCCATTCCCAAGCATATTTCATGAACTCTTCTCGTGTGAGATCGCTTTTTTTAATACCTTTTTCTCTTAGCATTTGTACCACTTTGGCTTCCGTAGCAATCGAAGCATGGTCTGTGCCTGGCAGCCAGCATGCAGACTTACCTTCCATTCGAGCCTTTCGGATAAGAATATCTTGAATGGTATTGTTGAGCATGTGGCCCATATGCAACACACCTGTTACATTGGGAGGAGGGATTACAACAGTATATGGTTCTTTTTCAGGCGATGGTTCGGCGTGAAAATAACCGTTCGTCATCCAGTAGTCATACCACTTATCTTCTACAACTGTCGGATCATATTGGGCAGAAATGCTCATCAGGGTTTTTAATTTAAGGCAGCAAATCTAAGATTTATCACTCAGGGAAAAATCCAAAAAGTCAACTTAATGTCCATTGGATTAAAGAATAAGTCAAAAGCATCTTTAAACTTGAATTTCAATAGCAAAGATTGTCCAGCACAGAACCGGAAGTACAGGACATATTAACAGGCCTTGCTGGCGATGCGGATAAGCTGTACGATGAACTTCATAAACTAGCTGCTTTCTTTTTGGAAAAAGGAGAAGTGAACCGTGCCTGGAAAACGCTTCTTCAGGAAGTGTAAGCTGGAAATTGTTCGAGTTGAACATATTCGCCATCAACTAATTGCCATGCGAAATGCTTCAATCCATTTGTGACTCCAATAAATGGAGCTTCAATGGTCTTGTTGTACGTTGCGATTTGATTGAGCGTGCCCTGATTAATTTTAACATCATACGACTTGCATTCGATTAGTAAAAAAGGCTTTCCAGTTTGGTTCATCACCAAAATGTCAAAGCGTTTTTTGGATTTGAAATATTCATGTTGTCGCTCAAGCTGAAATAACCCTGATGGATACTTGAGGTGCTCAATAAGCAAATGAATAAAATGCTGACGAACCCATTCCTCTGGTGTAAGTACAAGATATTTTTTCCTAATTGAATCAAAAATGAATTCCTGAGTAGCTTCAGTTTTTAATTTAGGATTAATCTCAGGAAGGTTGAGCACGGGATGATTCATGTTTTCTGAATAAGGCGTCCATCGTACCAGTACCAGTCTGAACGCTCTATCTTAGGTGCAAATGTTGGATGCCGAGGATTGACAAGAATATTTGATTCAAGTGGGTTGTGAACAGAAGGTACACGAAGACCAAGACTTGATTGAGATTTGATCCATTTGGTCCCAATATCTTGGGTCAGTTTCACATCTTCGGTCCATTTTTTTGACAATGAATTTACATTTTCAATATCATCAGAATTTAGGTCCACCGTTAATAGTTTGTATTTAAGATTTCCTTTTACTCCTTTCACATGAACCAAAAATTCGAGAATTGCCAAAGAGGATGTTTCAGCCGTGTAGAGAAGCGGAAGACCATTTTGATTCCATCTACCCCCAAATAGCGATGCACCCATTCCCGATAGGTCATGCGCATAATCAGGATTGGCAATTCGGTAAACAATCAAGCGAAAATACCGTGCTTGATACGAGAGACAGCTACCAATACTTCATGCGCTCCAGTGATAGTAGCCAACATATCAAGCGGCTTGGCACCACTCAAAGTAGGCTGCTCAGTGTGAAGCCACTCACGAAAATTATCTGAGCCATTAAAGGTGGAAGCTCCTTCTTTGAGAATATTCTGAATGTAGGTAAAACGATCAGATTGATTCTTGTCGAGAGTGGTTGTCTTCATCAGATTATAATATGTCTTGTTTGATATGCCCAGCAATTTAGCCATACCTTGCTTGCTCACATTGTAGGTGACTTGAGCTTCCTGTACCACTGAAACATCTATTGCATCTGGTATTTCATAATTCCCCATACAAGTAAATTTACAATAAATATACGTAAAATTACCAGTTTAGATTCAAAATGCAAACCTTTTCTTAAACTCGATCAACTCTTCTTTCAGCGTATGTGATTCATATCTTTCGATATGATCATAAATCAAGGAGTCTCGATTGACCATTAGTTCTCGAAGATTCATGTGCTGATTTGAAAAGAGGAATTCTAAGCTAGGGTAGATTTCTTTCAAGACATCCACCACTTCAAAAATATGAAGGTTTTTATCTACGAGATTATATATAGAAGATGGGACTTCATGTACAATTGATTTTATCAAACTGTCAACCAGATAGTCAACATGAATGAATGCGCGTGATTGTTTGCCTGTTCCGAAAATTTGAATGCGGTTAGCGAAGTTAGCGTCAAACATAAAGCGATTTATTACCGCATCAAATCGCATACTTTTAGAAAATCCGTACACATTCCCAGCTCGCAATACAATGCCATTTATTTTCTGAGAAAGGCGTTGAGTATGCTCTTCTCCTCGTTTCTTAGAAATTCCGTAGAACGTATGAGGACTTGGCTCAGTGGATTCATCTATAAGCTCAGTGCTTGCCCCATAAGCTGATGTACTACTGAGGTAGATAAATTTTTTCACATCACTTTCCTCTACAGCATACACCACCTCAGCGGTTCCCCAATGATTGACCTGCTCGTAGAAATGTGGATCTGCATTAGCGAAAGGTGTGGTCACTTTGGCTGCAAGATGTACCACGACATCAACACCCTCAAGGCATTTCTTTAACTGACGTGAATCAAGTATGTCTCCCTGGACTGCTCTTAATTTATTCCCATTTTTAAAATTCTCACCCAGAAAAAAATTGTTGTGACTTTTGCTGAGATTATCGTAAATCAAGATTTCGCTTACATCTTCTTGCACAAGTAAGACTTTGGTGAGTTTGGTACCTATATATCCAGCACCTCCAGTTATCAATATTTTCATTCGCTAATTAAATCTGTGTGCAATCCGCATTCAACCTTATTCAATCCAAACCACCTTGCCTCTCGCTCTTGCATTTCAAGATCAAGTTTTCTTGTGCATGGTTCACAACCAATACTTGTATAGCCCTTGGCGTCCAAAGGGTGTCTGGGTATGTCATATTCCTTTATATAGGCGAATATCTGTCTGTTGTCCCAGTCTAACATTGGATGGAATCGCATGGAATCGAAGGGTGCCGCTTGCTCAACTTTCATCGACTTTCGAATTGTACTTTGGTCTGATCGCACTCCATTTATCCATACATCATGTGAAGTGAGAACCGATTCCATCGGCTGAGTTTTGTTCAGATAGCAACAATGATCAGGGTCGGTCGTGAACATCAACTTCCCATTGGGCTCACGTTGCAAATATTTTGGGGTATCAGGTTTAAGATCAACAATTGTCAAACCAAATTGGTCTGCGATTTGATCCTTGAAGGCCACTGTTTCAGGGAAAAGATATCCGGTATTTATAAAATATACAGGGATTGTTCTATCAATCCGACTCAATATATGCAACATCACAAGACTATGTGTCTGAAAGGAAGAAGTGGAAAACAGTTTCTTATCCGCTTTCCTATACTCAGAAATTTTCTCTTCTATTTGTTCGTAGGTCATGCTTGAAAACACATGGACAAAAGTACATCGCCACGATTGATTTGATAATCATGAACTAAGAATTAAGTCGGATTGTTCCCAAGATTGTATTTTTGCAGTCATAATGAAAAACCATTTATTAAATACGTGAAGGTTGCCGTTTACAGAAAGGAGCATTTCAATGCTGCACATCGCTTGTACAATCCTGATTGGACCAATGAGAAGAACGATGAAGTTTTCGGAAAATGCAATAACCCAAACGGTCACGGTCACAACTATGAGTTTGTTGTTCGGTTAGTTGGAGAGCCAGATCCTGAGACAGGGTTTGTTTACGATATGAAGAAGCTCAGTGAACTTATGCTGGAGCACGTCGCAGAAAGATTTGATCACAAGAATCTCAACTTGGATGTTGAAGAATTTAAGAATTTGAACCCAACAGCCGAGAACATTGTTATTGTCATCTATAATATCCTGAGAGATAAAATTGATGCAAGTCTGGATATGAAAATTACCCTTTATGAAACAGAAAGAAACTTTGTCGAATATCCTGTCTGAAGATATTGGAGATGATCATGTCGCCAGCTCCGCTGAAACTCCATTGCGTCCGGACGCTTTTGAGAAAGATGATGAACTGAAAATTGAGTTAATCACGAAGCACTTCACCGAGATCATGCACATTCTCGGACTCGACCTAGAAGATGACAGTCTAAAGGGCACACCAGAACGTGTAGCCAAAATGTACGTTCAAGAAGTTTTTTCAGGATTAAATCCAGATAATAAGCCCGTCGCTCGTCTTTTTGAAAACAAGTATAATTATGATCAAATGTTGGTCGAGAAGGACATTACCTTCTATTCACACTGCGAGCATCACTTTGTTCCTATTTATGGCAAAGTGCACGTGGCGTATTTCTCAAGTGGAAAAGTAATAGGGCTTTCAAAAATCAATCGTATTGTTCAATATTTTGCCAAAAGGCCACAAGTTCAAGAACGACTTACTGTACAGATCGGGAAGGAGCTTCAGTCAATCCTTAAAACTGATGATGTGGCAATTGTCATGGACGCCACGCATATGTGCGTTTCTTCCAGAGGGGTAGGGGATACCAATAGCCGAACAGGTACTGCTTTTTTTAGTGGGAAATTCAAAGACCAGCACATCAAAAATGAATTCCTGAATTACATTAATTCCCAGTCGAAAGAGGGTCAATCTTAAATCTTCTTTTAGGTTTTTAAAAGTTAGGCGAAAACCTATCTTTGCACCCGTTTAAAAAAAACTTAACATTCTAATGAACAATCTTATCTATTTAGTGCCCGTACTTGGGCTTTTGGGGCTCGTCGTGATGTTCTTCAAAGCTCGCTGGGTAAATAAGCAGGATGCCGGAGATGAAAAGATGCAAACTCTTGCAAATCACATCCGTGAAGGCGCCCTTGCCTTCCTAAGTGCGGAGTACCGCATTATGGCCATTTTCATAGTGGTTGCTGGCGCAGTACTTGGACTTATTTCCACTATGGTGGAATCCACACCTTGGTTCATCGTTGTTGCATTCGTTATTGGAGCATTCTTTTCGGCCTTTGCGGGAAATATTGGAATGCGAATAGCTACTGCAGCAAACGTCAGAACGACTCAAGCTGCTAAAAGTAGTATTTCAAAAGCATTGAAGGTTTCATTTACGGCCGGAACGGTCATGGGACTAGGGGTAGCAGGGCTAGCAGTTTTTGGATTGAGTATGTTATTCATATTGCTCTTTCATATGAATATGGGTGGCGGTTGGACCAATGGTCACGATATGACGGTGCTACTTGAGGCACTTGCAGGGTTTTCTCTAGGTGCGGAATCTATTGCACTTTTCGCTAGAGTGGGTGGAGGAATTTATACTAAGGCTGCCGATGTAGGAGCTGACCTGGTTGGAAAAGTGGAAGCAGGTATTCCTGAGGATGATCCTCGTAACCCAGCAACTATCGCTGACAATGTAGGAGACAATGTAGGAGATGTGGCTGGAATGGGAGCCGATCTTTTCGGTTCGTATGTGGCCACAGTGCTTGCATCTATGGTACTTGGAAATTACGTCATTCGAGATATGGGCGGCTCCATTAATGATGCCTTCAACGGTATCGGCCCGATTCTTCTTCCGTTGGTCATTGCTGGTTTGGGAATCGTGTTCTCGATACTTGGAGCCATGTTAATCGGAGTGAAGGGGGATGATTCGAAAGAAGCGCAAGTTCAAGCTGCGCTAAACAAGGGCAACTGGGGATCAATTCTCCTAACAGCCGTGGCGTGTTATTTCGTTATTGACTTAATGCTTCCAGCCACTATGTCCATGGACTTTTTCGGCCAAGGACTTATTGCGGTTACTTCCATGGATGTTTTCTATGCGGTTTTGATTGGACTATTTGTCGGTGGAGCCATTTCATATTTCACCGAGTATTACACAGGTCTAGGCAAGAAGCCAGTTATAGAAATTGTGCAGCGCTCATCAACAGGAGCTGGAACCAACATTATCGCAGGTTTGGCTACAGGCATGATTTCAACATTTGGCCCGATCCTTCTTTTTGCAGGAGCAATCTGGGGTGCATACGAATTTGCAGGATTTTATGGAGTGGGTATTGCGGCTTCAGCTATGATGGCTACCACAGCCATGCAATTAGCGATTGACGCATTTGGCCCTATCGCTGACAATGCAGGAGGAATTGCTGAAATGAGTGATTGCCCTGACGAGGTTCGTGAGCGAACAGATATACTGGATTCAGTGGGAAACACAACTGCTGCTATTGGAAAAGGTTTTGCCATTGCGTCAGCAGCTCTTACAGCCTTGGCTTTGTTTGCTGCCTATGTGACTTTCACAGGAATTGACGGAATCAATATTTTCAAAGCGCCAGTATTGGCCATGCTATTTGTCGGTGCGATGATTCCGGTTGTATTCTCTGCTTTGGCAATGAACTCTGTTGGAAAAGCTGCCATGGAAATGGTAAAAGAAGTAAGACGTCAGTTCAAGGAAATTCCAGGTATCATGGAAGGAACAGGCACACCAGAGTATGCTAAGTGTGTAGACATTTCTACTAAGGCTGCCTTGAAAGAAATGGTGATGCCAGCAGTTCTGACCATTGCATTCCCTATTCTAGTGATCCTTGTTGGTAAATTAGTTTATCCTGATAATACTTTGTTAGTAGCAGAAATGCTAGGAGGCTACATGGCCGGTGTGACTGTGAGTGGCGTGCTTTGGGCAATCTTCCAAAACAATGCAGGTGGTGCCTGGGACAATGCCAAGAAATCATTCGAAGCAGGAATCATGATCGATGGAGAAATGACCTACAAAGGATCGGATGCGCACAAAGCGGCCGTGACAGGTGATACAGTGGGTGATCCATTTAAGGACACTTCTGGGCCTTCAATGAACATCCTTATTAAGTTGACTTGTCTTATAGGACTAGTTGCTGCGCCGATTTTGGCGGTGGAAAGTAATGAAACGGCTCAGTTACATACTGAAAATGCATTAATAGAAACGACTGCTTCCGACGTGGTGGAGAAAAGAGTTGAGGTAATGGTAAAAGCTGGGGAGAGAAAAGAAATGACTGCCACTATCAAAACCACAATCGATGGTGAAGAAACAACAGAGACGGTTACAGGAACCAAGGAAGAGGTTGATGCAGCTATGGCGAAATATGATGCGACTGTCAATGTCAAAGTTAAAAATCAGCCAACGACATTCAAGTGAAGATGGAAGAGATGGAAAATGGCACGTTCAAGGCCGTAGTAACCAGAATAGTAACTGAAGGTGATGAAACTGAGGTATCTGAAAAAATTATTATCGGTTCTAAGGAGGAGGTTAACTCGGCCATAGAGAAGTATAAGAATTAAAAGAAACAAAAATCTTGCGTAAAAAGGGAGATATTTTGTCTCCCTTTTTTATTTTGCAGAGCGGATGAACCGACTTACCACTACTCTACTTCTATTTCTTTGGCTAGCTGCATGTAAGCCAACAGCTCAAAACCTACAAGAAGAATCTGGAAACAGCGATTGGGCTGTTAATCAAACCTATGTTGTGATGGTTTCTATTGACGGATTTCGTTATGACTATGCAGAGAAGTTTGGAGCAGAGAATATTCTGACCATTGCTGAGAATGGAGCTTCAACATCACGAATGATACCAAGCTATCCTTCGAAAACATTCCCCAACCATTATACACTCGTTACTGGTATGTATCCGGGAACTCACGGGATAACAAGCAACGAATTTTATAGCGTTTCAAAAAAGGCTCATTATGGAGTTCGAGAGCGAAACACGGTGACTGATGGAAGTTGGTATGGAGGTACGCCCCTTTGGGTGTTGGCTGAGAAAAACCAAATGCTCGCGGCATCTTATTTTTGGGTTGGTTCGGAAGCTGACATTCAAGGTGTTCGTCCTTCTTACGATTACAAGTATGATGGAAGTGTACCTAATGATGTTCGTGTGAATCAAGTCATAGATTGGTTGGCCATGCCAGAGAAGGAGCGTCCACATATGATCAATCTATATTTTTCGTTGGTTGATGACGCAGGGCATAGATTTGGACCAGATTCTGATGAAACCAAAGAGGCTGTTCTTTCAATTGACGAACAAATTGGTCGGTTGAGAGAAGGGATCAAAGCTTCTGGTTTGCCTGTAACTTTAGTGATTACTTCAGATCATGGCATGACACCAATTAACAAAGGAATTTCATTGGACATAGATTGGCGTGGAGCGGAGGTAGAGTTTATCTCCACCCATATCATGGTGTATCATAAAGATGATGGAGTTATTGATGCTATCATAAATGACCTGAAAGATGTTGACGGATTAGTTCTCTATAAAGACGAAAACTTCCCCGAAGAATATCATTTTAATAATCCTGATCGATCTGGGGATTTGCTGATTCAGGTACAACCACCAGTTATTTTCTCAAGACGAGACACCATTACTGGTGGTACACATGGATACGATCCCTACAAATACCAGGACATGCATACAATCTTCTATATCGAAGGGCCAACGATCAAGTCCAATTATGAGATTGCTCCCTTCGAGAATATTCATGCTTTTCCTCTAATCGCCACGATTCTGGGGCTTCCTATTCCAGATGATATTGATGGAAAACTAGAGGTGCTTGAGGGTGTGATGGAGGAGTAACGGCAAGATATGGCACGTGCTATAATGTCTATTGTGTGCCGTATTTTATTGCCACACCTACTACGTGGTTCTGTCTAATGATTCTTGATCCTATTTATAATTTTTGTATACTTCTTTGTAATTCTTCATGTCAACAGTTTTACTCGTTTCGATGAAATATTTCATTCCGAAGAGGTGCTGACTAACTGATTTTTTTAATTGACCTTTCATTAAATGAATTATAAAACCAGGCGAAGCGGAATTTTTAGAAACCATTCTGAGCTCGGTCTTGTTATTCCCAAGTGATTTAAGTTCATAGGTTGCCGACAGGTGTTTAAGCATTGGTAAATTGTGCTTTATTACCTCAATTGTAACGCTTTCATTCTCTTTGAAATCAGTTATTTTTTCATCTAAGAATAACTTATCATTGAATTGACAGTGTCTCACTACATTTATTTCACCTTTTGCAGAATTATCCATGTAGTTTGAAGATTGCATCGTGGGGTTGTGTGTATGGATATCACCATATTGATTGAACAGAACATCCCAAACTTGTTCTACTGATGCATTGATTTCTAGGGTTTGTATTGACGTATTCATGATTGTTGAATTTTTTTATTTAAAGTTCATTAACTTTACTTTCATTTCGAAAGCAAATATATATTACTTTCATAATGAAAGCAAAAAAGGGAGAAGAAAATTTCAGATCAGACTGTCCGATTAGTTCTGCATTAGACCTTTTTGGAGACAAGTGGTCTTTATTAATCATTAGAGATTTGGTTTATTTTGGGGAGAGAACTTTTAAAGATTTCTCGGGTGCTGCGGAGAAGATTTCATCTGCACGTTTAGCCGATCGTTTATGTAAACTTGAATCACTTGACTTGCTGATCAAATCAAATCATCCAACAAATAAAAAAGTCTATTTGTACACGCTTACGCCAAAAGGGATGGACTTATTTCCTGTTGTTGCCGAATACGTTAAATGGAGTAATAAGTATTTGAACGATCATATTGCTGAACCTGCAAAGGAATTTGCCCAAAATCTTGAAAAGGATAGAGAAAACACGCTAAATCAGTTTATGAAACGGTAATTACCGCCAACCTGCAACTATCATCCGTAAGCTGGACTTTTCAAATTTCTAATAAAGTATCTCATGGCACCAGCCTTTGCAAATAGCTCCGTTAGCTTATAGATGATAGTATTTGTGTGTGCCTTGAATGGTAAATATAGTTAAAGGAGTGCGAGTCTCCTATACGCCTGTCGAGAGGAAGTATTAGTAAGCTGCAAGGGTGGTGGGAGTGATCCTACATCTGAAGTAAGCAGGACTACAACTGGCAGAACTAACGAACAGGAACTGTATATGAGGCATGTTGTACAGGGTGAGTAAGCACATCTTTATGAAACCCAGTCTCGAATGATTTGGACAACATGTAGATTCAGTAGTGTTAGCTAGAGAGCAATTTACCTTACCTGGGGATATCTCGGACTCCACGAGTTGGAGCCTGAGAAGTCAGCAGAGGTCATAGTAGTCAATAGGACATGAGACGTCACCATTAGGATAAAGGCGTAGTACTCACGAGTTGATGAAGGACTGAACATTAAGTAGTTCCAAACGAGAAGAGGAGCGCCCCGACTCGTCGGGGGTAGCCTCATCAAGGGAGGAACAGGGAACAAGAAGGATGATAGAGCAAATAGTAAGTAGGAAGAATATGCTGAAAGCCCGTCGGCAAGTGGAGAAGAACCAAGGTTCTTCTGGCATTGATCGAATGCGAGTAAGCGAACTGAAGACGCATCTGGATAAGACCAGAGAGACTTTGGTAACAAGCATTCTGAATCAGAGCTACGTAGCTCAACCGATTCTAGGAGTAGTGATACCCAAGGGGAGAGGCAAGACCCGCCAGTTAGGTGTGCCCACGGTGATAGACCGAGTACTTCAGCAGGCGGTAAGCCAAGGGATAGCCCTCAAGTTTGAGTTGGAGTTCAAAGACCACAGTTATGGTTTTCGCCCCAAGAAGAGTGCCCACCAAGCGGTGCTGCAAGCCAAGAAGTACATCAATGAAGGATATCAACATATTGTTGATATTGATTTGAAAAGCTTCTTTGACGAAGTGGGACATTATGTTCTGCTTCAATTGCTGTATCGTAAGGTAAAATGCCCAACTACCCTTCGCCTGATTAGACTTTGGTTACGCGCCCCGATGCAAATCGAAGGCAAACTAACCAAGCGAAGAAAAGGTATACCACAAGGTTGTCCTCTCAGTCCGCTACTGTCCAATATCATGCTACATGAGTTGGAAAGAAGAGTGTTGAAGTATGTACGCTACGCTGATGATTTTAGTATTTATACGAAAAGCAAACAGCAAGCTCGTGAGATTGGAAACAGTATCTATGTGTTCTTAAAGGACAAGTTGAAGCTGCCGATTAATCGAGAGAAGAGCGGCATACGCCGACCTGTAAACTTCCAGCTTCTAGGTTTTGGCTTTGTGCCAACCTACAAGAAGGGCGAGAAGGGTCAATACCAACTGGTAGTAGGGGAAAAGGCATGGCAGAAACTTAAACAAACGCTCAAGCAGATCACAAGGAAGACGATACCGATGAGTTTTGGAGAGCGTCTCCGAAAGCTGAAAGAAGTCCAGCGAGGCTGGTTGAACTACTTCCGTATGGCAAGTATTCACCAGAAGCTCAAGGACATTGACAGCTGGTTGCGCAACAGACTTAGGTATTGTATTTGGCATGACTGAGGACAGAGCGTGAAGAAATTGCCTTGTGGGCAATTTTAGCGATGGGCCAGCAAGCAGGGGGGAGATCGGAAGAGGAAGAACCTCATCCGATTGGGTATTCCCAACGGTCAGGCCTATGCATGGAGTCGTACCCGAATGGGCGGCTGGGCAGTTGCTCAAAGTCCCATTCTACGGACGACCATCACCTTGCGAAGATTGAGGAGATTTTGCTGCCAACCCTAAATTCATGGGGGCCAAGTTGGGTATGTGTGCCCTGCTACACACCTGGGGTCAAAACCTAAGCCTACATCCACACCTGCATTGCATCGTACCTGCTGGAGGGCTGAGCCCATCGGGCAGTTGGAAAGCGAGCAAATCCAAGGGAAAATTCCTGTTTCCTGT
>JAAEPI010000456.1 GCA_024232835.1 Cytophagales bacterium | reverse complement strand
ATAGTTTCTGCTTTAGTGTCCCTTAAAGCAACCGCTTCACTCCACCTGCTAAAAGAATCGATAAATACGACTATAGCGTGGTAACCACTAGCTCTAGGTAAAGCTTCCATTAAGTCAATATGCACTATATGCCCTGGCTCTTGACCAGCAAAAGGAGTTATAGGTGCCTTTACAGTCTTATTTGGCCGACTTTTCTTAAGACGTAAGTGGCATTTTCTTACGTACAATTGCACTAATGTACTCATTCTAGGAAAGTAAAACCTTGCTCTGATACGTGCTAGTGTTTTAATAAATCCTAGATGACCGGACGCTGGTATGTCATGGCACAATTTGACAACCTCAATTTGCAGATTATGTGGGACACATATGAGCCACTTAGGTGTTTCTCCTTTCCGGGTGGGATGCCACATTCGGTAAAGGATATCTGACTCAACTTTAAGTCTATCAAATGAATTGTAATAAGTCAATAGCTCTGATGTTAAGTTGGTTGACGTGTCTGGCCTAGTGCCCTTTAAAACCCACTCTTTTGCTGTTATGATAGTAGCATCTGCCTCTTGTGCCTCTTTTAGTTTACTATTAGTTAAAGTTATTGCAGGTTGTAGCTGCTCACTAATTTCGGTGGAATTAACCGTGAAGGCGGCCTCACAGTTTTCCGGCAAAGTGTCCACTAATTCATCATCTACGCGAGGCAAACGCGACAACGCATCACTAGGATTTTTCTTAGATGGTGCGTACGAAATTGTAAAGTCGTATTTTTGTAGCTTTTCGAACCATCGCCATAATCGCTGTGACTTTATGTCCTTGAACTTATCTAGGTGCAATAGACTAGTATTATCCGTTATTACCGCAAATTTTGCTCCAAGTAAGTAACTTTGGAATTTTTCACAAAAATGCAATAAAGCATACAATTCACGCTGATGTACGGACCAGTTCCTTTGGTTGTCAGCCAAGATAGCACTACCATATGATATAGGATGCAAGACTCCAGCTTCATCTTCCTGGGCCAATATCCCACCGACCGCATAGGCAGAGGCATCGGTTATTAAAGTGAATTTTTTATTTAGATCAGGGTGTACCAATATTGGACTATTTACTAATTTATCCTTAATGGTCTGCCATGCCAAAATCTGTTCTTTTTCCCACTGAAAAGATGCGTTTTTCTTGGTACGCCGAGTCAATGGCAAGCAGATCTCGCTGTATTGAGGTACAAAACGACGGAAAAATGATGTCAGGCCCAAAAAGCTGCGTATTCCTTTAATATTTGAAGGCGGTGCCATGTTCTTAATTGCAGCGACTTTTTCAGGGCAAGTGGAAATCCCGTTCTCATCAATTATGTAACCTAAAAATTTGAGTTGATTTCTGAACAGCTCACATTTTCCGGTGTTCAGTAACATCTTACTTTGACGCACCCTGTCAAAAATAAGCCTTAGGTTATTACACATGCCTTCTACTGATGGTGATCCACTCAACGCATCGTCCAAATAGCACACGACTATTGACTGTTTCAATCCCATGAACATTTTCTCCACTAATGATTGAAAAAACGTTGGACTTGATGACAACCCCAGCGGGCTTACTTTATATTGGAAGAAGGCGCATCCAGGTATTGAGGTTGCCGTAATATGTCTACTTTCGGGCTTCAATGGAGTTTGGTAAAAGCCTTTTTGTAAGTCTATTTTAGAGTAATACTTACAGCCATGCCAAATAGATAACATCTCCTGTACACCTTGCAACGGCTGATATGATCTAATAATATGCTTATTAATGGCACGGAAGTCTGTCAAAATTCTGTAAGTCCCGTCGGCCTTCTTCATTAAAAATGAAGGACTATGATAGTTAGACGTGGAAGGCTCAATTATGTCAAGGTCGAGCAGCTGTTTTACAGCCTTTTCCGCATGCGGCCGCAACTTTAATGGTATATTGTAGTAAGGCGTTCTAATTGGGACATCGTTATCTAGAATAATTTCCTGCTCTAATAGATCCGTTTTTCCGATGTCATCTTCATTTTCGGCAAAAATATCTCTAAATTCAGATATTAACGTTTTAATTTCATCTAGTTCACCTTCCGTTACCAAGTGTGATAATTTGTCAAGTCCAAGTTT
>JAAEPI010000455.1 GCA_024232835.1 Cytophagales bacterium | reverse complement strand
TCTTCAAAATTATTTAATTGCTTTCGAAATGCCCGATCGATATCTTTTTTGGTGACGACTTCCCTGTCAAGCAGCATTTGAGCGAACTGCCGATCCAGCAACCGGGCTTCAATCAGTGATATTTTTGCATAAATCCGACTTAAATCCCGTCGTCTCAGAAACCCAGCATCTAAAAGAACCTTATCTATAGTTAAACCGGTGGACAGCTCAGATTCCTTCTCTTCAAGAATTTCAGCCCCCTGTTTGAATTCCCCTTTTGTAATGTATCCGTCATTGAAAGCCAGGGCTCCGAATTCTGGAATCTCTTTGTAATCATCGATGGTGACACCGGTCATCGGTTCGGCACCAATACCGAATAATCTGGATTCCACAGCCTGGACGATATTCTCGATTGCAGGATCAATAATTTCGAACATATCATCGTCCAGGTCTTCTATACTTATCCGGTTGGAGGAGCCTGGATTACTGAATGGCATTTTGTTCTCCTGCGCAATATTTTTGAATACATCGATTGATTCATCGACACATATATTGAACGCATCGTCTAAATTCCTTTTATCAATAGTAATCGTGCGAGCTAAAAGTTCTTCTAACCCAAGAAATACCTCTTTGAATTCAGCCTGCTCTTTCGCATCTT
>JAAEPI010000454.1 GCA_024232835.1 Cytophagales bacterium | reverse complement strand
CCTCCATCCAATCAAAAGATTCTACTGCCCAAAATATTTCCTTTTTCAAACAAAAAATAGCAAAACTCAATTTCGATTACTATACTGTCAGAACTTTGACTGGTTACCCATCAATCTGAAGAATATCTTGAAAAATTATGGGATTTGACCACACTCATTTCGGTTGACCCGAAAAGCATTACCATTTCATTCTCCGAAATTAGCAATTCTTGTACCTTCTGGAGCTCGATATGCTTATGATCTGATTGCGTTGGTGGGAAGACAATCTTATCTTGAAGACCGCAAACTAAACTCAATACATGAGGAGATAATTAACCGTCATAAGCTCCCTCATATTCCATTTAGCAGCCTTTATGATCTTCAACGTAAGTTTTTGTTTTATCTTGGAGAAGTTCACCGACAAGCAGCTCCGCGGATTAAGAACTATCTTCAAGAACGCGGTAATAACACATGGTTGATCGATGGAACTATTGAACCGGGTACACCCGTCTTTTTTGGTGTGAAGGAAGCTTATGAAGGAATATTCCTTGGTGG
>JAAEPI010000453.1 GCA_024232835.1 Cytophagales bacterium | reverse complement strand
TTTGTTCCAAAGTCATCCCGCAGCCGTTATCAATTACAGCCCCACATTTTGTTTTCCCATCAAACATGTGTAAAGCAACTTTGCGTGCGTAAGCATCATAAGAGTTCTTCCAAAGTTCACTCACAGCAGTTGGTGTATCAGCAATTTGACCTTTACCTAGATGTTCAATCGTTCTTGCACTTGCTTTAAATGAAATTGATGACATTTAATACGATTTCCTAGTTGAAATTATAAATTAATTCAAAAATGTTATTGCTGGTTGAACTGAGCACTTATTAATTCATGCTCTTTGTTTAATGCTAGATTTATCTACACTGCAATTTTCTATACATTTAATTGTTTCAGTTATCATAGCTTCACCAAGAATAATTGGTACAGCGTTACCAACTTGAGCACCTTGGCTTGTGATCCCACCAGCGAAGATATAATTGTCAGGGAATGTTTGAAATCTCGCGGCATGTCTTATTGTTATACCATGATTTTTCCATGGATGAAGAAATCGCCCCTTTGAAGGATTGAAACAACCTGCTGTCATTGTAGGTCCTGGTTGAGCTAAGCGAATCCTTCCATAAACATCTTTATGGCCGACATATCCTCCTTGGTGA
>JAAEPI010000452.1 GCA_024232835.1 Cytophagales bacterium | reverse complement strand
TCAGTTGAAAAGTATACCCCTTTTACTGAAACAACAAGCTGGAAGAAAAAGGGAGAATTCAAGGGCACGTGTGCTTCACAAAGCCCATATCTAAACAAGGATGGGGCCACTTGTGGATACTGTGGCAAAACTGTGAAGTCAGGAGATGCATGCGCCAACCCTGATTCAGAAGTAGATAAAGTATTACAAAAATTCAATTAATCACACAATTAAAGCTAAATGCTAAACAAGAACATTGAGACAGCTCTCAACAATCAGATTAAGCTAGAAGCAGAATCTTCGCAACTTTATTTAGCTATGGCATCTTGTGCAGAAACCAGGGGTTTTGGTGGAACGTCAGCATTCTTATATCAACATTCTGATGAAGAACGCATGCACATGCTCAAATTGGTAAAATTTGTAAATGAGAGAGGTGGACATGCCATAGTCCCTGCATTAGCTCAACCTCCTGTGTCATTTGATGCCATTCAGACAATTTTCAAAACCCTTCTGGAGCACGAAATTTCAGTGACCGAATCAATAAACAATGTGGTTGATGATTGTTTGAATGAGAAGGACTATACAACACAAAATTTCATGCAGTGGTACGTATCTGAGCAGATTGAAGAAGAGGGTCTTGCTCGTACCATTATGGATAAATTGAACATGATCGGTAATGATAAAGGTGGACTATATCTTTTTGATCGAGACATTGGAAATCAAGCCTCCGCTCCATTGGCCTGACAATTGGGGGTTGTCCATATCGAAAGAGAAGCTATATTTGCGAGCTTTTTAAAAAAATCACAATTTGACACTTATCAAATCTATCTCCGGGTTGAGGGGAACCATTGGAGAGAAAGCAGGAGAAACACTATCACCTTTAGATTTCGAAAGATTATGCAGCTTTCGTGAATTTAAGCTTAACTCCTGGGGCATTTATTGAATTAAATGGAATTTTGTTGGGAAGTAAATTATTTCCAGAACAAACTCATGTCTATCCAAATCCCACTCAGGATGTATTAAATATCCAAAGTGCTTCTCAAATAAATCGGGTGCAGTTATTAAATATGTCTGGTCAGATTGTATTCGATAAAGAATGCAATTCAGACAATCTACAAATTATGGTAGACCACCTACATCAGGGTATGTATCAACTGTTCTTAAATAATATACCGGTAAGAAAAGTCATGTTGAATCATTACGAGAGTGAATGGTGAAGTTTTTTCTCCTCAGATTTTTTTTCTTAAACTTCCTATGAGTCTTCAATATCCGACAGGATTAACTCCTTACCCTTGTTGTTGTGTTTGTCAAGTGCTGAGGTTGCCAGACGACTCAATATGGAAAGAGCCAACTACTCGAGAATAGAGACAGGTAAAACGAATCCTACTGTAGGAACAATTTATGGAATTGCAATTATTCTAAAAGTGGATATGAAGAAGCTATTCGATATCTAATTCACAATTGCAAATTACCTCTATGTAATGGTTGAAAGTAGATGTAATGTGGAATCTGGTTTCGAATAGAAACCACAAAGACTAAATTTTGACTAAAAACGGAGTAAAATTGACCAGTTGGATAATCTAATAATTCGTCAGAATGAGCGATATTTTCTATAGAATTGTTTTTTGCCAAGGGCTTAAAAACGTAGAAAAAAGGGATTTGGCAGTGCAAATACAGTGCAAACAAAAAGCCACTCACAATTTATATTTTGTAAATGGCTAATAGTCAAGCTCCTCCTCTTGGACTCGAACCAAGGACCCTCTGATTAACAGTCAGATGCTCTAACCAGCTGAGCTAAGGAGGAATGTCTTTTAAAAAGGTCTGCAAAGATATACTTCTGTTTTATCCTTCAAAATTTTTGTTAGATAATTTAAAGACTTAAACGCTCAATTCCAGTTGCAGCAACTCCAAAGATGTTTTCTAGAATATGGGGTGGCATTCATCCTCCGGCTGATGATCTATCTGGAAGAGTAATAGGTGAACAGATTGGAATCGAAGCATTTGAATTTGCTGAGGAGTATATCGGAGCGCATGTGTTGGGTGTTGAAAGACCAAAATTTGAAGGAGTTGTATACCCCAATCTGGCTAATGAGGAAGTGAGCATTCAGTTGCCAGATGCACTACGCGATTATGAGGTTGAAATCTTTGATATGAAGGGGAAATTGGTTCTATCAAAGCAACTGAGAACATCAAGAAAACTATCCATCGATACAAGTCGATTACCTCAGGGCAGTTATATCTTAAGTCTAAAAAGCAATCACTGGACATCTAGCCAAAGGATCATTAGAAAGTAAATCTCTTATTAAACACGCCACATTGGCGCATAATTTTGTTTTTATTTGAATAATCCCGCCATATAGTCCGGATTATTGAGTTGGTATGAATATTTCTCTAGTGCTATTAAATAATTGTAAATTTTAAAAACAATCAAAATTCAAAAATTATGGCACTAATAAAGTACAACCCAAACAGATACAGACCTACTACTTTTAGTAGCCTGTTGGATAATTTCTTTGATGATAGATTCCAGGGAGGATCGAGAGAAGTGGATTATACACCAACGGTTGACATTTCAGAAACCGAAAAGGCGTTTGAAATACAATTGGCAATTCCGGGTGTAAAGAAGTCTGATGTGAATATCAGCGTAGAAAATGACCAATTGACAATTAGTGGAGAGCGAAACATTGAAAACGAGAGCAATGAAAAGAACTTCCACACACGTGAAAGTTTCTCCGGAACATTCAGTCGTTCGTTCACTTTACCAGAGATTGTTAACGTAGATAAGATAGATGCAAAACAGGAAGATGGAATTTTGTATATAGTCCTACCAAAGGATGAAAAGAAGACTGCAAAAAAACTTATTAAAGTAGGTTAAGGGTAGAGTTTATTGGTTAGAGCTGTGTTGGTAGATTGATGTTTAATATCGAACCAACGCAGCTATTTTTTGTTAATTCATGTTAAGCAAGTGGACCTTTTAAATAAAAGCCAATAATATAGTAAACCAAAAGTTCTATAATTTAGTTAAACCCTCAGAACAACAATAAACAAGATGACACGAAAGAGTTTAATAGCCATGTTTCTATCCTCTATAATTGGTGGAGTCGTAGCAATTATTTTATTCACCACCTTAGTTCCAAGAACTAACCTACCTGCCAAAAGGGACAGTGGGAATCCTGTGACATTGACAAATTATGTCTTTGATTCTGCAAATTTTGTAGTTCCTGAAGGCCTCAACTTTGTTTTTGCTGCAAAATCTGCAACACCATCGGTAGTCCATATTCGCACGACCTATACGGGCAATGGAGGAGCCAATAATCCTGTAAATGAGTTCTTCAGAGAGTATTTCGGAGATGAAGAAGGACGATATAACGATCGATCTCGTGGAGCTGGTTCTGGTGTAATATTGTCAGCAGATGGATATATTGTCACCAATAATCATGTGGTTGAGGATGCCGTAGAAATCGAGGTTTTATTAAACGACAACCGATCATATAAAGGGAAAATAATTGGAACGGATCCAACTACTGACTTAGCGGTAATTAAGATAAAGGAGGACAATCTGCGAGCAGTGCAGATAGGGAGTTCAGAAGACATTCAAATCGGTGAGTGGGTCTTGGCAATTGGCAATCCATTTGAATTCCGATCTACCGTAACGGCTGGGATCGTAAGTGCCAAAGCTCGCAATATCAATATTTTGACTCGGAGAGATCGGTTACAGATTGAATCTTTTATTCAAACGGATGCAGCTGTAAACCCTGGAAATAGCGGTGGGGCGTTAGTCAATCTGAAGGGAGCATTGGTAGGGATCAATACTGCAATTGCATCACCAACGGGTGCCTATGCAGGTTATTCTTTCGCAATACCAGCTTCGTTGGTGCAGAAAGTAGCAGCAGATCTAATCGAATTTGGGACTATCCAACGTGGGTTGCTTGGTATAAGCATTCGGGATGTTGATGCAGAAATTGCTGATGAACTGGAATTGGACATTGTTCAAGGAGTATATGTCCAGGAAGTCATGGCCAATCAAGCAGCCGACGAAGCGGGAATGACTATTGGCGATGTAGTTATAGGTATCGGAGACAAGAATGTATCATCAGTTGCTGAACTTCAAGAACAAGTTGCACTCAACCGTCCTGGTGATCGCATAAAAGTAAAATTTATTCGAGATGGCAAAGTGGCGGAACTTTTCGCTACGTTAAAAAACACATCTGGCACAACGAATGTCGTTGAATTCAGCAACACATTTCGAAGAGAAGGCGCAACCTTCGAAGAGGTGTCTGGTTCAGAAATGAGTGAACTAAGAATTGAAGGAGGAGTTCAAGTTACTAAACTGGAAAACGGCAAATGGAAAACGGCAGGAATGAAGAAAGGATTTATCATCACACGAGTGGATAAAACAGATATTAGGTCTCTTGAGCAATTCATTAACCTGATAAATGATGCAAAAGGGGATGGGCTACTAATAGAAGGGTATTATCCAAGTGGTGAGAAAGCGTACTATGGAATTGGGTGGTGATTAAAGAGGAATTATCAATTAACTAAATCCCACCAGCGGCTTTTACCTGCAGTAGGCAGGTTCACCGATGCTTGCATCGTATAAAGAAATATTTTACAAAATTCATACCTCGTGGGCTTGCCTTTGGCAGACAGGCTTGCTCCGATGTACTTGATTTTTAGAGCTTCACCCTGTGAGGCTTTTTTAATAATTCCACTCACCGAAAATGAAATTTCCTGGAGCTTTGGGATCGGACGAATTGAAGAAATCGTTCAGCCCACTTATCATTTCATCTGCAGAAATAAGGGAATCACTATTCTTATCTAATAGATTGAAACTCTCCTCGCAGGATTCCTTGGGGATATTATAAATGCTCCACATATTGGCATACTCCTCTGTCGAAATTTGATTGTCATTATTAAGATCAAAAAGAGAAAATAGATGAAAGGTGGTTCGAAAAATATAGCTATCGAGCGCTCTGGATTCCCCAGAAGTAGATGAAATTTCCTTGTCAAAAAATTTCATCCAATCCCAGAGTGAAATACTTAGCTCTGGTTGTTGGGTATCAATTAGAAGCTGGACGAAAAACCTGTTAGCTCTAATCAAAATTAATTGTCCAGATCGAGAATGTCTGTCTATTGAAAGTTGCTCAAGAATATCTTCACTGACTTGAACAAAATCGTCTAGTTGCAAAGTCCCATTCTTGTTTGCATCAAGGACATTGAATAAATGATTAATCTTCTTTTGTTGAATTTCGGATAACATCTGCTGGATTACAATCTCCTAATATACACTCTTCATTTCAAAATGTTGTTTTTCGATTTGAGCTTTCGTTAGCTTTGCGTTCGATTAACATTAATTTATCCAGAAATGTCCCACAATATTGCTCAAATTCTTTCCAAACTCGGTGTTCAAAACATCAATACTGGAGCTTCAACCGGTCAAGAATGGATTGAAACCTCTGGAAAGAAAATTGGATCTTTTTCTCCAGTAAATGGAAATCTCATTGCTGAAGTGAACATGGCCGAAACGGCTGATTATGAAAGTGTACTTACTGAAGCACAAAATGCATTTGTAATCTGGAGAAAAACTCCTGCTCCTCAAAGAGGAGAAATCGTCAGAAAATTCGGAGAGGAGCTCAGAGAATATAAGCAGGAATTGGGGACACTGGTTTCCTACGAAATGGGTAAGTCCTTGCAAGAAGGCTTGGGGGAAGTTCAGGAAATGATAGACATCTGTGATTTTGCTGTTGGGTTATCGCGACAGCTGTATGGATTAACCATGCACTCGGAACGACCTGCGCATCGCATGTATGAACAATGGCACCCTCTTGGTATCGTAGGAATAATCTCAGCCTTCAATTTCCCTGTTGCGGTGTGGGCTTGGAATACGGCTCTTGCCTGGGTTTGCGGTGACGTTTGTGTTTGGAAGCCATCAGAAAAGGCTCCACTATCCGGGGTTGCTTGTCAAAAAATAATTACGAGAGTACTTGAACGAAATAATCTTCCAGAGGGAATTAGTAGCTTGATAATTGGTGACGCTGAAATAGGGAAGAAAATGACCAATGATACTCGAGTGGCTTTGATATCTGCTACTGGATCCACACGAATGGGCAAGTCTGTTGGCGAGGCAGTTGGAAAACGATTAGGAAAAGCAATCCTGGAACTTGGTGGAAACAATGCAATTATCATTTCAGAACATGCAGATCTTGACTTGGTGATACCAGGGGTGGTATTCGGCGCTGTAGGTACTGCTGGTCAGCGATGCACCAGCACTCGCAGGTTGATCATTCATGAAAGTATCTTTGAAACCATGAAAGAAAAGTTGACTAAGGCATATGCTCAATTGCGAATTGGGGATCCATTAGATGAAAATAATCACGTTGGGCCGCTGATCGACAAGGATGCGGTGGCCATGTATGAGCAAGCGATCCAGAAAGTTCATGCTTCTGGTGGTAAAACAATTATTGAAGGGGAAGTACTAACCGGAGCAGGATACGAGTCAGGTTGTTATGTGAAACCTGCAATTTATGAAGTAGAAAATGAGTACGAAATCGTGTGCAATGAAACCTTCGCGCCGATCTTGTATTTGATAAAGTATTCGACCATTGAAGATGCTATTGCCAAGCAAAATGCCGTACCTCAGGGTTTATCATCAGCAATAATGACGACCAACATCCGTGAATCAGAATTGTTCCTTTCCGTTGCTGGTTCTGATTGTGGAATTGCTAATGTCAATATTGGAACTTCAGGAGCAGAAATTGGAGGTGCATTTGGAGGTGAAAAAGAAACTGGAGGAGGAAGGGAATCAGGATCGGATGCTTGGAAAGCATATATGCGCCGACAGACCAATACCATCAATTATTCCACGGAGTTACCTTTGGCTCAGGGTATCAAATTCGATTTAGGTTAATTTGGCAACCCTTAAGGAAAAGGCTCATTCGCAGTGCTTGGGACTTTGTAATGAACGAATAGCACTTGCTGAAGGCGAGATGGAAGCACTATCCTCTGCGCTAAGAGAAGAAACAAAAAGCAGTGCTGGCGATAAGTATGAAACGAGTCGATCCATGATCAACTTGGAGAAAGAGAAAGTCCAGGAAAACCTCCTTTCATTAATAAATCAGAGGCGGGCAATCAGTCAAATAGATCCCACGAAAACGACGAAAAAAGTAGAGTTAGGAAGCCTTTTGACCTCAGCTTCGGGTGCTTTTTTCATTTCCACAAGCTTGGGGAAATTGGATATTGATGGGGAGAATGTTTTTGCCATTTCACCGATTTCTCCAATAGGCCAAGCGATGTTAGGTTTGGCTTCTGGAGAGAGTTTTGAATTCAATGGCAAGAAAGATTCCATCCTCGATTTGTCATAGCCCTACCATTTGAATTAATCGGACAACCTTTGAATAATATGACACGTTTGCCAGTAATATGAAAAAATTAGGCTACATGTCAATCTTATTGATTGGATTTGCTTGCAGTACACATGTGCCACATGAATTCGATGCTCAAGCACTCATCGACCAGGCGATTTTCGCACATGGTGCAAATCTCTCTGAGAAAAAAGTATCATTTGATTTTAGAGACCGAACGTATACACTTAGAAGAGGAAAGGGGTCATATACCTACATTAGAGCATGGCAGGACGATTCACTAGGGTTTGTTCAGGACATTCTAATTAACAGTAAGGAATTTACCAGATTTCAAGATGGGGATAGCGTAGCACTCGACGATGAATGGGCAGCTAAATATGCGAGTTCTGTTAATTCTGTTTTTTACTTTTTTCAAATTCCATTTGTTCTCAACGATGGGGGAGCAATTAAGCAATACGAGGGGAAATTTGAAATTAGTGATGAGCCTTATCATGCGGTAAAAGTTTCCTTTAGTGAAAATGGAGGTGGTGAAGATCATGAAGACCTTTTTATGTATTGGATTCATAAGGAATTTAGCACGATCGATTTCTTTGCCTATTCATATACTACAGATGGAGGAGGCGTTCGATTCAGAGAAGCTATCAATCGTCGAAAAGCAGGAGGATTGTTAATTCAAGACTATGTGAACTATGAAGCTGAAAAAGGGACACCATTGAAGAATCTTCCCGAACTGTTCGAACAAGGAAACCTTAAGGTGCTGTCAAGAATTGAAAACACTAAAGTCAAGGTGCACTAATTAATTCGCTGACTATTTTACCTGTTGCGGGCGCCATACTCAATCCAAGCATACCGTGACCTGTCGCAATAATCAAGTTCTTAAATTTGGGAGTCCGTTGGATCATTGGTAGGCTATTGCTGGTCATAGGTCGCCAACCAGCCCAAGGTGTGAATTTCACATCTTTCAAATCGATATTCAGATAATTTGATGCCGCATCTCTTAGTGCATTTAATCGCTTCTCATTCAAGGATAAATTGAAACCCGAAAATTCCATTGTACTCCCCAATCGAAAACCAGTTTCCCAAGGCGTAAATACCACCATTTTCTCAACCATCACTATCGGTCTCTTCGGCTGATTTGGCAATGGAATATTGGCTGTCAGGTTATATCCTTTGCCAGGAATCATATTGAGGTTGATGCCGAGCGCATTTAGAAAATATATCGATTTTGCTCCAGCGCATAAAATATATTCGTCAGCTTCAAAAGACTGTTCTGGCAAATTAAGAGACTTTATTACCCTCTTATCAGCTATAAAATTTAGAACATTGGCTTTTACAAAACCAACTCCATTTTTCGAATTGACATCCCGAATATCTGCCAACAGTTGAGTCGGGTTTAGCCAGCCGTCTGTGTTAAATATTGCTCCGCCGATGGCCTTTTGATTAATCATGGGCTCCATCTCCAATAGTTCCTGCTTCAACAGCAGTCTACTTTTCAGGCCATATTTTTTGAGTTGTTCCACTTCGTGTTTCATTCCCCCCATTCCTCTGGGCGTGCGGCTGGCAAATAGCAACCCATCGGTTTTCCACTCACTGTTATTTATTTCTGAATTGAAAAATTCCTTATATAATGCGAAACTCAGTTGTAGTAGTTCATGTCGGATTTTCGCGGCTTTGTTAATAGATGAATTACCGCTATGCTTGGCAAAAGACAGAAACCAAGAAATAAAGGCTTGATTGAACTGAGGTTTAAGAGACAAGGGAGCATTTTCCTTGCCTAACCATTTGATTCCTTGCCAGATCGTTGACCAGGAATTCAATGGAAAAATATGACTTGGTGTGATAAGGCCGCAGTTTCCCGCTGAAGCTGGTGGCATCTCCGGGGAATCATCAATAATGGTCACCGCGTGACCAGATTGAGATAAATAGTAGGCCGTAAACTGGCCTATAATTCCCCCACCTATTAAAGCTATCTTTTTCACAACCTGAAGCTAGTAATAAAGAATGGACATCTGAACTAATTGGGGTTAGCATTGGAATAGGTAAGTCATTTAGTCATTTAAACTTCCAAAAGAATGGCTTAGCTTTGCTCACCTAACCATCAACTATGGCCTGGTTTAAGCGACAAGACAAGGGAATACTTACGAAGACCGAGGACAAGAAGGAGGCTCCTGACGGACTCTGGTATAAAACGCCTAAAGGTCACATTGTGCATATGCGAGAGCTGCGCAACAATGCATATGTGAGTCCGGAGGATGATCATCACGTTCGAATAGGCTCGGTAGAATATTTTGAAATTTTATTTGACAATAATAAGTTCAAAGAGCTGGATGCTGATTTGTCTTCCGCTGACCCACTTGGTTTTGTTGATACAAAGAAATATCCTGATCGAATCAAGGCAACTCAGAAGAAAACTGGTCTAACGGATGCGTGTCGTTCTGCAGTTGGGAAAATGAATGGGCTGGAAATCGTCATTGCCTGTATGGACTTCTCCTTTATTGGCGGCTCTATGGGTTCGGTTGTGGGGGAGAAAATTGCCCGAGCCATTGATCATTCACTTAAAAAGAAAATCCCTTTTTTGATGATTTCGAAATCCGGAGGTGCCCGGATGATGGAAGCAGGTATTTCTCTTATGCAGTTAGGTAAAACATCTGCAAAATTGGCCCTTCTTTCTGAAGCTAAGGTTCCCTACATTTCACTTTTAACAGACCCAACAACGGGTGGTGTTACAGCTTCCTATGCCATGTTGGGGGATTTTAATATTGCTGAGCCAGGAGCCTTAATTGGCTTTGCAGGCCCTCGAGTAATTCGAGAAACGATAGGCAAGGATTTACCGAAAGGATTTCAGAGCGCTGAGTTTGTGCTTGATCATGGTTTCTTAGATTTCATCGTTGACAGACGCCAACTCAAAACCAAGTTAACAACACTATTGAAAATGCTCACGTAAAGCATTCTATAAACTATATTTGTCCCCGTATTGTTGATAAATAAAACGATCATTCCATTATGGATTCTTTAGTCATTATTGCCGTCATCGCTTTTACGGCCGTTATCCTTCTCCTTGTTTTTGTTCTCCTTTTTGCCCAATCTAAATTGGTGCAATCTGGCCCGGTGAATCTCATCATCAATGGAGACAAAGAAAAGCCATTGACAATTGCAGCTGGGTCTACTTTGCTTTCGACCCTTTCTTCCCAGAAAATTTTCCTTCCATCAGCGTGTGGTGGTGGTGGTACTTGTGCCATGTGCAAATGCGAAGTACACTCCGGTGGTGGTGATGTGCTCCCAACAGAAGTCGGACACTTGAGCCGAACTGAACAAAAAGAGCATGTTCGTTTAGCATGTCAGGTAAAGGTGAAAAACGATATGGAAATCCACATTCCAGAAGAGATATTTGGAATTAAGAAATGGGAAGCTACAGTCGTTAGTAATTACAATGTGGCCTCATTTATCAAGGAATTTGTAGTAGAGATTCCTGAAGATATGGATTATAAACCTGGAGGATATATTCAGGTGGAGGTGCCTCCAATAGAAGTGAACTTCAAGGATATGGACATCACTGCACATCCAGAGGAACATGATGATCCCAACAAATTTCAAATAGAATGGGACAAGTTCAAATTGTGGGATTTGAAAATGAAGAATACCGAAAAAATTGAACGTGCATACTCCATGGCTTCTTATCCTGCAGAGGGTCGTAAGATTATGCTCAATGTCCGAATCGCCACTCCTCCATTCGATCGGTCGATCAATGGCTGGATGAAAGTGAATCCGGGAATTTGTTCATCATACGTGTTTGGGTTAAAGCCAGGAGATAAGGTGACCATTTCAGGGCCTTATGGAGAGTTCTTCATCAATGAGACAGATGCTGAAATGCTATATGTTGGTGGAGGAGCGGGCATGGCTCCCATGCGATCGCATTTGTATCATCTGTTCAAGACGTTGCAGACTGGTCGCAAAGTAACTTATTGGTATGGAGGCCGATCTAAGCGAGAGCTATTCTATTTGGAACATTTCTGGGATTTGGAAAAACACTTCCCAAATTTCAAGTTTCACACCGTACTTTCCGAGCCGGCAGAAGAGGATAATTGGAAAGTGAAGAGTGATACGGATGATAATGAGGGAGATGGTTTTACAGGCTTTGTACACCAGGTGGTTATTGATCAATATCTAAAAAAGCACGATACACCTGAGGAAATAGAGTTGTATTTCTGTGGGCCACCATTGATGAACCAGGCAGTTCAAAAAATGGGAGAAGATTTTGGTATACCTGATGAAAACATCCGTTTTGATGATTTCGGTGGATAAAGACTCATCGGTCTGAAAATCTTGAAGGAACTCATTTTTTGAGTTCCTTTTTTTGTGCAATTTTGATCCACATAAAATAATTATGGACCTCAAACTATTTTTCGATCCTCTCACAATTGAAAGCTCAGCATATCCTGAGAATTCGTTTTGCTCTTCCATCTACCTTAATACAGAGTTTATGCCCGAGCATGAGGATATGGATATTGCTTTGATTGGCTTGGTTGAAAATAGGGGAGCCAATGGTAACACGGGGTATACAATGGCGGCTGATGAAGTGCGAAAGCAATTATATGGCCTTAAGAAAGGAGTTGGTCGTTTCAAAATCATTGACTTGGGTAATTTCAGAAATGGACCAGAGTGGGAGGACACTATTCTTCGATTAAAAGAAGTTACCAGCTACCTTATGGGGAAGGGTATTCTTCCTATTCTTATTGGAGGTACACATGACTTGGACTGGGGTCAATATTTGGGCTATGAATCTTCAGAAAAGCTAATCACCGTCCTTGGTGTCGATAATACTTTTGATTTCCAGGATTCTTCCCAAGAATCAAGTGCCCACCTGGCTAGGATATTTAAGCATGAACCTAACTTCTTGTTCAACTATTATCACCTTGGACATCAAAGCTATCTCATACATCACAAGCAGGCAGATTTGATGGAGCGGATGTCTTTTGAAGCCATTCGGTTAGGGGTGGTTAAGGAAAACATTAAGGATCTGGAGCCAGTGGTGCGAGATGCCGATATGTTGTCATTTGATATGTCGGCTCTGCAAGCGCATTATGCACCGGGAGCTACAGATGCCAAAGTATATGGCCTCACAGGTGAGGAAGCATGTCAGCTGTGTTGGTATGCAGGATTAAATGACAAACTCAGTTCGGCTGGATTTTATGAGTATGATGTGGAGAAAGATTCTGAAGACAGAAAAACAGCCTTCGTTATGGCCACTATGATATGGTACTTTATAGAGGGATTTTATGGACGGAAGGAAGGTCATAGCTTCAAATCCAATGACTACCTTATCTACGAAGTGACATTGGGTGGCGAGCCGGACTCTATCAAATTCTACAAAAGTCAACTTACGGAAAAGTGGTGGATGGAGCTTCCCAATCCAGACGGAGAGGGCATTTTCAACCGCAACCGTATGATCGCATGCAATTATTCAGATTATGAAACAGCCCTTAAAGGAGAGGTGCCAGATCGTTGGGTAAATTTTTATAAGCGGGTTTGAGAACGGATCTTATTTTTTATCTTTTCTGTCCATTTTTTCTAGAGGTTTACAGGGTTCGTATTCAAAGAATGTAGTCAAAATGGAAGCAAGAGCAATTTAACTTTCTATTTCTCATGGAAATTGGGTAATTACAACAATGGTGGTTTTCAACGAATTACATCTAGCCTTAATGGGATAACTTCACATTATTATCCAGTTTTATCATCTAATAACTTGGAAAATGACCAGATATCTAATGGTGCTATTGGTAGTACTTATGCCATGGTTTGCAAATTCCAGCGCAAGAACAGAATATCAAGTACAATCGGAAACTGATAGCTTACTTAAAGTTCTCGCTGAATCAGCAGAAGATTCCAACAAAGTATACATACTGTATAAACTAGGTTGGAAGAAATTATTCAGTCAACCTGATACTGCACAAATTCTTTTAATCCAGGCCTTAAATCTTGCTCAGGATTTGGGATTCAAGGAAGGTATTGCAAAATCTAATAATCACCTGGGTATTTATCATGCTATAAAGGGCACTTACGATAGTGCCATATTTTTCACATCCCAGTGCCTAAGAATTTATGAGGAACTTAATGACGGTAGTGGCTGGGGGATTCCCATTCCAATATGGAAGTCATCTACAAAAGAATGGGAGATTATAGAAAATCAATGGAATTCCATTTGAATGCGCTGAAAATATGGAATGCTTTAAATGATAAGCGAGGACAGATGACATCATACAACAACCTGAGCGTACTTTCCGATTTAATAGGTAATCCTAAGAATTCTCTTGAATATTATGAAAACAGCTTAAAGCTAGCCCGAGAACTTAATTATGAAGAGGATATTGCTATCGCATTGAGTAATATTGGTGTTCTTCATTTCAAAGAAGGGAGATATGAAGAAGCACTGAAATACTATGAAGAAGATCTTGAAATAGGTCTCACGCTTGGGAGTGAAGGGGGTATGGCAACATCATATATGAATATTGGAGGTGTTTATCATGCATTGGATGAATTTGATAAAGCACTCCAATACTATACCAAAAGTCTTGAATTAAATGAGAAGTTGGATAGATAATTTCATATAGCGGATTGTCTTTGTGATATTGGCACTATTTACATATCAACTAGAAAATACCCCGTTGCAATCGATTATCTTCAACAATCACTTGCCATATCCCGGCAAATAGGAGCGAAGGAAGTCATCAAAGATAGTTATGGGAACAAAAGGTTTTTAAAAGTTGATTCACTAATTGATGAATCGTGCAATGAACTCCGATGGGTTGCGCACAATATGATGCCCGATGCACTAATCAAGTTTGGTGTAATGAACGCACTCCTTGATTTGGCAGGAAAATTAGAAACATATGGAAAATTGTCTATTAATATTCAGGGAATTGGGATGAACTACCGTTTTGAAAGCGGCATTGAAATTGCCATTTACAGGATCATTCAGGAGCTTTTAAAGAATGTCATTAAACATGCGAATGCATCAGAAGTTTTGGTCCACTTAGCTCAACACGATAACCAGTTGAACATAATTGTTGAAGATGATGGTTCTGGAATAGAAAAGGATCGGAAAAAAGAGGATGGAATGGGTTTGAAAAACGTGGAGTCTAGGGTTCGTTATTTGAATGGTAAAATTGAATATGAATCCGTTGACAAATCGGGAACCATAGTCACTATAGACATACCGGTTTAATAGAAATGCTATCATGATTAAACTACTTCTTGCTGATGATCATAAGGTCCTCATTGAGGGTATTAAATCTATACTAACCGATGTGCCAGGTATCAATGTGATAGCTGACGCATCTAACGGTAGGGAGGTGTTGGATAAATTAAAAAAGTGTGAAGTGGATGTCAATTTGTTGAATATTAACATGCCCGTTCTTGATGGCGTTGACACATGCAAATTGGTACACAAGAAATATCCAGAAATCAAGGTTCTTTGGCTACCACGGTTTAAATGATGCCAGTCATTTCGGTAAGTTAGTGCCACCTATTTCGGTTCAAACCGTGCCATTTGTTTCGGTTTGAATGGTGCCACTT
>JAAEPI010000451.1 GCA_024232835.1 Cytophagales bacterium | reverse complement strand
GAGAAAACAATTGATCGATTCCGGAGTGAAACGCCAGCATTGAACATTTTTATGGCAAAGAGAACTGAGTTGAGCCAAGCATCGGAAACGTGGGTGCCTACCCCAGAAGAGGAATCTTTGCCTATTCAGTGTGTGGATGTGCCGGAGATGAAGCTCGATATTGAGGGAGTTACTTTTCGAGTCATACCAGACACAGGGGCAGGACCATCTCTAGGTGTCCCACGAGCCCCGGCACTTATTATCTTGGCAAAGAAGTACGATGGACGGATGTCAGATATCAACAAGCATTTGCGACCGCTGAGTGGAGATGTCCGAATTTCGAATTGCACAGGAGGAGAAGTTCCTATTATGGGACAAGCCATAGTGACTATGCTTTTTGAAGGCGTGCGAGTGAAAATGCCCATGCTAGTCATGAACGCTGACTCAGATAAAGCTGATTGTTTATTGGGTTCCTATGGGATGAGGCAGTTAGGCTTTACGCTGAGAACGGTGAGGCAAAGGGATTTATTTGGACAGGATTTGCCTGATAATGGAGAAAATTTGTGGCCAAAGTTGAGCGCACCAGTGGTGTTGCCTAAGACCGTGCATACCCAAGTCAGCTTGTTGAAGTGTTATTCAACTAAAGGACTGAATTTGGGACTGTTGCACAAAGGCAAAATCCAAATGAAGGTGTTAAACTGCAAGAGCAAAGGAACATATTTGTTTACGCCAAGCGAAGAGGGAATTAGTGTAGGATTGAAACAAGAACCAATTCAAATGGGAAAGAGAGGAAATTTTTCCTTACCAGTTCAAAATGATAGTGCTCAAATGCCAATTT
>JAAEPI010000450.1 GCA_024232835.1 Cytophagales bacterium | reverse complement strand
AACAGTTCCCGGCTGTATTGCCGCGATCCCCACTGACGATTATCAACCACAAAAAAAGGCGCCATTGTTTTCTGGGTCGCCGTAATTTTACCTGTCAGCCGGGCGGTCAAAAAATCCATCGGCTCCAGGAATTTGTAGGTTTTGGCGTAAATTTCAGGCCGTTCATGCTTGATAAATAAAGCAGGACCGAGGGAATCCACGCCGGATCGCGTCGGGACCAATCCGGTCAATTTGATCCATTTATACAGTTTAAACAATCCATAGCCCTGAATCCTGGGGAATCCGGCTGAAATCTCGCGGTTGTATTTCCCGCCGCGGGTATCCATCCAGTGAACGGCCCGCATCAGCGGCTCTCCGTTTCGATCGACCGGTACAACCACCGACCACTGCGAATCACAGCCGATAGCCACAATGTCTTCGGGAGCGACGTTGGATTCACGGATAACCTGTCTGGCCGTTTGTTTAGCTGCGTTCCACCATTCCACGGGATCCTGTTCGCCACTGCCATCTTGCAATAGATAGGTGGTGATGTTGCTTTCGGCACTGGAAACCACCTCTCCACGATCCGATACTACGGCAGCCTTAAGGCTACCACTGCCCAGATCAATGGCTAAGACATAACGGGTGGATTTTGGGGACGAGCGATCGTATCCTATTCAAATTAATTGGTAGTAAAGAAACCACTACAGTCTCATTGTAATAGTTAATCGAAGTTATTTGATCCCCCAAAAAATTAACTTATCCCCCCTACAATAAAATTCAAATTTTTGCATTTTTCTGCCCGATAAGACTTGTGTTCGAAATAATTATGTGTTATGCAGCTATTCATGACACTGATTATTAAATACCGAAACCGGCTTGTTACTCAAGATGATATTGCCTATATTCGCAAACTAATTTCAAACCATCCCGAATATGGCCGGTGCGCTTTATCAAGACAAATATGCCGGGACTGGAACTGGGCTCAGGCCAACGGTCAACTCAAAGACATGGTTTGTCGCGGTCTGTTGTTGCTTCTGGAAAAGCAGGATTATATCAAACTCCCGCCCAGAAAGAAGACCCCAAAGAACCCGTTTATTGACCGCAAGCCGCCCGAACCCGTTGTTGTGGACCAAGGCCGTATTGAAGCATCAATCAAAGAGATTATGCCCATTACGCTTGAGCAGGTTCGGCGAACGGCTAACGAGAAACTTTTCAATGGGCTAATTGAGCAGTATCATTATCTTGGTTTTTCCCGACCGGTTGGAGAACACCTGAAATATCTGGTCTTTTGCAACCATAGACCCATTGCTTGCCTCGTATTTTCTTCGGCTGCATATTATTTAGGCTGTAGAGACGCCTATATTGGTTGGAGTCCGCAAGCGCGCCAAAAAAATCTCCGTTTCTTGGTCTACAATACCCGTTTTTTGATTCTGCCCTGGGTAAATGTTGCTTGCCTGGCGTCATATGTATTGTCTAAATGCACTAAAGTTCTTACGCGGGACTGGCAAAAAATCTATAACCATCCAATTTATTGGATGGAAACCATTATTGATTCCAACCGTTTCAAGGGGACCTGTTATCGCGCTGCCAACTGGATATTGCTTGGTAAAACCACCGGTAGGGGAATAAACGACCAAACAAATAGCGTCAACAGATCGATCAAAGATGTTTATGGCTATCCGCTGGTACATGACTTCAAAGCAAGGTTGTGCCGTGAATCCTGAAAAGATTAGCGAAACATTAAAGCAACTGGATATCCGTCCGGATGAAATTGAGGATAAAAAATTGAGTGAAGCTTTCAGTATCTTGCTCAATCTTGTTGAAGAAATGTACGCTGATTATAATGGAACCATAGCCGAAAATCAAAAATTAAAAGATGAAATTAATTTATTGAAAGGTGAACAACCCAAACCGGATATTCGTGGATCTAAGAAAAAAGATAACATAGATGAGTCTTCAGAAAAAGAGCGAAAAAAAAGGGAGCCGCCTAAAGAGAAAAAATCAAAGGCAAAAAAAGATAAGATAAAACCAAACCGTACTGAGAAATGCCTTGTGGATAAGAGCATCTTACCCGCAGATGCAGAGTTCAAGGGTTACCAGTCTGTTATTGCTCAAGAACTCATAATTAAAACAGACAATGTTGAGTACCTGAAACAAATTTACTACTCCCCATCACAGAATAAGACTTATATTGGACAATTGCCCCTGGGATTCAAAGGCGGGTATGGCCCCGGCGTGATATCCTTTATTTACACACAGAAACACGCTTCCAATGTTTCAGAGCCCAGGATAACAGAGTTTCTTAACAATGCCGGCATATTCATCTCGCAGTCAACTGTATCACGTTTTCTTACAAAGGACGTCGATATATTTCACCAGGAAAAGTCTGATATAATACACGCAGGCTTGTCCTCATCCGTGTACCAACAAATCGATGATACCGGAACCCGAGTCAATGGAGAAAATCAATATGTTCAAATCTTATGCAATCCATACTATACGGCCTTTTTTACGGTACCTAAAAAAGACCGTTTGACCGTCATTGATATATTGTTGTGTGGCAATGAAAGACGATATTATTTTAATAAAGAGGCCTTTGACTTGTTGAAGACCTTCCGGCTTTCAAACAAGGTAATTATCCAACTGCAATCGCAAGTCGCTGCTAGAACATTAGATGAAAAGCAAATGGAAGAAGTGCTGGGAAAACTTTTTCCAAACCCGGATAAGGGTAAAAATCAACGGGCAAGAATTAAAGAGGCCGGAGCAATTGCGGCTTATCATAATCAAACAGATTTTCCTATTGTCCCAACCCTTTTGAGTGATGATGCGCCCCAATTCAAGCATATAACCAAAGAGCAAGGGCTCTGCTGGATACATGATGGGCGACATTACAAAAAGTTACATCCAGTTGTGACGCTGAACAAAGACAAACTTGATGATTTTTTAGAACATTATTGGGATTATTATGCCAAGCTTTTGGAATACAAGCAAAGCCCGACTCAATGTAAAGCTGAAGAATTATCGGGAGAATTTGATGAATTGTTTTCAACTCAAAGCGGCTATGAAGCCCTTGACGATCGGATTGCAAAAACCAAAGCTAAGAAGGTCGAACTGCTGTTGGTGTTAAAATATCCCGAACTTCCTTTACACAATAACAATTCAGAGCTTGGAGCAAGAGTCGAGAAACGCAAGCAAGATGTTAGTCTGCAAACTATTACGGATGAAGGTACAAAGTCCAAAGATTCATTCTTGACGATTGCTCAAACAGCAAAGAAATTAGGCGTAAGCGTTTATGAATATATCCTTGATCGGGTCAGTAAACGATTTAACATGCCGTCCCTCGCATCATTGATTAGAGAGCAGTCCAAATCAATCCACCAATTCTTCGATACAAGTTGAACCGGGGCATCGACTGAATTTAATTATCGCCTGAGCATAAATTGATTTGATTCTTAAATGTAGTATGCTAAATGAAGGTACTATTGATGGATAGGTGCATTGGTGCGATCATTTTTTGGGTATACTTCCAATAATTTTGAATAGGATACGATTTTATCCTGTCTGAAAACTTGCCCATAGCATTATGCCAATAAGATTTCATAAACTATTGCATTT
>JAAEPI010000449.1 GCA_024232835.1 Cytophagales bacterium | reverse complement strand
GCTCTTCAAGCAATTGCAGGTCAGCCACACTCTCTTTAACCTTGGTTGGTTTGGTTGATTGTGACAACTTTTTCAGTAGAGTCAGTTTGTAACGTGCTGTTCTTGATAGTATGGATTGATTATCTTCAGAGGATGTCTGAAGAAAAAGATCATCAAGGAGAGATTTTGTTTCCAATGTTAATGTCTGTTGTATGAGTGACCCCAAATCCCGCTTACGCTGGTTTAAGGCCGATAGAATGAGGTCTGCCAATCGTCGATAACCAGGGATTTGCACCTTTTCACGGATCATCAAGTCAACGCATCGCCAAAAAATCAGTTTTGGTTTCAACTGTGCCCGCGCCATCTTAGAAATTTCTACGGTAATAATTTTCATGGCAGGTTTGTCAAAACGTTTGAACCCGTAAAATTCTAAAATGAAGTGTTCATAGCGTAGCCGTGTTGATTTGGTATATTGTTCTTGATCAAAACTTGTAGCAGATAAATCTATTTGTTGTGCCACATACTCAACATCACGTATG
>JAAEPI010000448.1 GCA_024232835.1 Cytophagales bacterium | reverse complement strand
ATTCAGCCCAATCCGCACTCAATCAGCGAGGGGGAGTGAACGCTTACATTGAAGGAAACATTGTGACCTTACGACTGGCATTAATCATCACGCAGCAAGAAATGGACAAAGCACTTGATATTTTGGATGAAACGATAGGTGAAGTTGAAAGCGGGATGGAATATTAGGAGAACTGTTTACTGAAAGTAGTCGACTTTAAGTATCAAAAAAAATTAGGATCGTAGACGGAATAACTTCCCCAAAATAAGGATGAAATTTTCTTGCGCAATTGTAAGATTCTCCATGTTCTGACGCGCAAGCTGAACGAGCATAATCTGTTGAGCCAGCATATCAGATGACAGGAAGAACGCAAGCATTTTCACAGATTTTTTTTGGAGGGAGAGATGAGGAAACGAGGGTTGGCATTTCGGTGGAGATATGCTTCAGAGATTGAGCAGCCAATGAAAACGGTATCTGAGAGCCTTTCAGAGAAGGATCGGCGCATTTATGCGGCGATTGAAGCACAAAAGTTGCCACGTGGGGGGATCACCT
>JAAEPI010000447.1 GCA_024232835.1 Cytophagales bacterium | reverse complement strand
GCCGTAGACTTTTGTTGTACTGTATAGTGGTAGCTGCATTTTTTGCACTTATACCTTTGTTTACCTTTTATCTTGCCGGATTTAATACCAGCACTGCTTGAACACTTAGGACAATTCATGGCGTTTTTCTGTAAAAAAAAAGAAAACTATACTTAGTTGGCAATGCCAAATGATCTTGTCTTATCTTGATAATTGACTGCTACCGGATCAAGTATCTCCTGAGTTCCATCAAAGTCCGTCTGGCTTAATCGGTAATATGAAAGGCCATTATAAGGTGAAGTATCCGTTAAGAAATAATTCAAAGCACTGGTGAAAGTTCCAGCTCCGTCAACTTGAGCAAGAAGTGTAAATGTGCTTCCGTCCAATGATTTTTCGATGGTAAAAAAGTCATTGTTGTCTTCCATGGCTGTAGCCCAATTCAATTCAACAAAATCCTCTTCAATACGTGCATCAAAGAAAATCAATTCAACCGGCACGATGGTATTTTCACATTGTGTTTGAGCCCCCGTAAAACCTGAACATCCTCCTCCAGCACTATAAGTGCCGGATCCTCCGAAAGCAGGAAAAGTGGCGTCCCACCAGTGCAATCACCACTACATTGAAATGATCGGTCACATTGAAGTTACCGTCAATAATCATTGTGACTTTGTTTTTTGAAAAATTGACGTCTCCTAATACTTGAAGAGTTGAACCCGCATGAACATATATGCAAATTTCCTCTCTGGCCAGATTCATATCACCTTCAATAATGAGCGTAGAATTGCTTACTACATTTAGGCTGGTTTTTGCCGTCATTGACAAATTACCTCCGCTGCAACCTGTATCCCGCATGGTCATGTCAACATTTACCTCAATTTCGTCATCTTCACCGTTGATTGAACAACTGGGACTCCCGCTGCTCCAATTACCACCAACAGTCCAGTCTCTAGTGCCTGTGGTAGTGGAGGCGATCCCACAGTGAAGCACTGTGCCCACAACATAGTAGTAATGCTAAGAAATAAAAGTAGAAGCGTCCAAGTTTTCCTCATAATTCAACGGCAATACTAGTGAATTATGAGGAAATCCGATTTGAACTTACTCCACCGCCTCCACCCTCCATCCAACAGATAGGATAGAATGTAAAGTGTCCAAACGCATAAATTGTTTCAGATCCACAGAATAGTTACCTGATTTTTGGAAGGAATAATTTTCTAATACGATTTGAGAGTTGTCAAATAAATCACCGAGTCCACTACCATTTGGCTCGCCGGTTTTGGGGTCAAAAAGAAAAATTTGCTTTTGCTCCTCGCTTAGTACTGAATCATTTGCATCCTTCAAGGTGTATCGGTAGTACATGTTGTGATAGGGGTAGGTTTGCGCATTCCGAAATTGCGCTTTTAGTTGGTACGGCCTGGACGTATCTTCTATGACGAACGAAAAAGAAATCACTGAATCTTGATGCCAGAAGGCCTCATCAAGGTCTGTAAAATCTTCAAATATTTTGGTGCTGTCGCAAGCAACGAATAGAATAATCAACGAAAAAATTAGAAGTAGAGTTCTCATTTTTTTTGTTCAGGGTTCTTGTTGTGTTGTCGACGCTTCTTATTTCTATTCTTGTTCTTTTTCTTCTTTTTGCCTTTGTTGAATTTCCGATCCATGGCTTCCAGATCGGCATTTATTTTGGAATTTTCCTGAGTATTTTCGAAAAGCTCATCTTCGAAAAGCGTAGCTGGCTTTTCCCCAGCCTTATTTAATTCAATGATATTTTCAACACGATCAACGGGAATTGCATGCCAGTTATGATCGTCCTTGTACCCAAACCACATGATCTTCTTGAAGATATCCGTTTTTTGCAAAAATGCAGCTCCTTTCTCTGTCTGAAGAGGCGTCTCTACTTTTGGAATGTTACTGAGCACCTCCTTGTAGGTGTCCAGTTCATAATTTAGGCAGCACTTTAGTCGGCCACATTGCCCTGAGAGTTTAGATGGATTAAGTGACAGGTTTTGATAGCGTGCCGCGCTGGTGGGTACTGTTTTGAAATTTGTGAGCCAGATTGAGCAGCAAAGTTCTCTTCCACACGATCCAATACCTCCAATTCTAGAAGCTTCTAATCTTGAATTAATCTGGCGCATTTCCACTCGTACATGGAACTCAGCAGCCAATTGTACGATCAGTTCTCGAAAATCAACCCGTTCTTCTGCGGAGTAGTAAAACGTTGCTTTGCCGTTATCTGCTTGAAATTCTACATCCGTCAGCTTCATTTGAAGTTTAAGATTCTGAAGAATTTCGCGAGATCGGTACATCGTACTTTCTTCTTTACTGCGAATCCGATCATACTTTTCAAGATCTTTGGAAGAGGCAGATCTGTAAATTGAACGAACGTCCTTTTGATCTACATTCTTTTTTTTCATCTGGAGTCGAACCAACTCACCCTGAAGAGATACGTACCCAATGTGATGCCCACTTGGTACATCCACAACCACCGGATCACCGATTATTACTTCTAGATTTTGATCATTTCTATAAAAATCTTTACGCCCATTCTTGAACCGAACTTCCATGATGTCAAATACTTCACCATTGGATTGCTTCATATTCGATAACCAATCGAACACATTTAGCTTATTGCAGCCCCCAGCTTTACAATCTCCATTATTGTTACACCCTACTGTTTTGCCTTCCGATCTACATCCTGCACAAGCCATGCTAATATCTTTTTCTCAAATATAACATTAGGGTTTCTTTATTGACCTAGTTCTGTGAGATCCAAACCAATATCTGAGCGGAAGTATTTCCCTTTGTACCTTACTTGCTCAGCTGCTCTTATGCCTTTGCTGATCGCTTCTCCAAGATTTTTTCCCAGCCCCGTAACCGCTAGGACACGGCCTCCATTCGTGACTAGAGTACCTTCATCCACTTTGCTACCGGCGTGAAAGGTGAGAACTCCGTTTGGTTTACCTTCAACAATTTCTACTCCTGTTTCATAGGTTTCAGGATATCCCTCGCTGACGCAAACCACGGTAGCAGCGGAATAGCGTTCGTACTCTATGTCCGTGTCAATTAGATTGCCTTCGGCTGTATTAACGAGCAACTCCAGAAAATCGGTCTTAATCCTTGGCAAGATGGCTTGAGTTTCGGGATCCCCAAGCCTGACATTATATTCAATAATATATGGCTCCCCAGACACATTGATCAACCCAAAGAATAAAAACCCTGTGTAAGGAATTTTCTCCTTTTTAAGTCCTGCAATTGTTGGTTTGATGATACGTTCATGGACTTTTTCTTTAAATATACGGTCGGCAAATTTCACAGGCGATATGGCTCCCATGCCCCCTGTATTTAGACCCTCGTCATTCTCTCCAATACGTTTGTAGTCTTTGGCTTCTGGTAGCAGGCGATATGATTTCCCATCAGTTAGGATAAAAAAGGAAACCTCAATTCCAGTCAGAAATTCCTCAATGAGAACCTTTGATCCAGAATCACCGAATTTATTTTGATTAATAATTTCGTCCAGTGCATCCTTGGCTTCTTCTACATCCTCGGTGATGATAACACCTTTACCCCCAGCAAGCCCATCTGCTTTCAGAACGTAGGGAGGTTCCAATTCATCCAAATATTTCAACCCATCTGGGAAACTCACTTCATCAAATACTTTAGCTCCAGCAGTCGGAATTTTGTATTTCTCCATGAATCTTTTTGAAAACTCCTTGCTGCCTTCTAGCTGAGCTCCGAGTCGCTCAGGACCAATAATTTTTAGTTTCTTAAAATCATCATCGGCTATTAAGTCATTTACTAATCCGTTGACAAGCGGGTCTTCAGGCCCCACAACGAGCAAGTCTATTTCATTATTAAGAAGGATACTTTTTATGGAGAACAAACTTGTCAGGTCTACATTAAGATTAATGGCCACTTCTGATGTACCGCCATTGCCCGGAGCAACAAACACCTGATCGGCTAATGGACTTTGCCTGATTTTCCAAGCCATGGCATGTTCTCGTCCTCCCGATCCTAATACAAGTACGTTCATTTTTGGAGTATATGATTTACAAATTTGTTGAACTAGTTAGTGAGCATGCTCTGACATGAATTTAACACGCATTAACCGAATTTCATCTTCAGAATAATCTTCATCCAATTCATCCAATGCCACTTCAAGGCTATCTGTTTCAGCAGACATGAAGTAATCGGCGATATCCCCTTGTCGATCATCATCCATTAGCTGGTTTATATAGTAATCAATGTCAAGTTTAGTACCACCAAAGCAGATATGTTCCACTTCCTCTACTAGTTGCTCATATGTCATGCTTTTACCTTCTGCAATTTCCTCAAAATCAATCTTGCGATCAATCTGGGAAATGATAAAAATTTTATTTTTCGACTTGATACCAGCGGTCTTGATTAAAACATCAGAAAAAGTACTAATGTCATTTTCTTCAACATATTTTTGGATCAGATCAATAAAATCTTTCCCGAATTTCCTCGCTTTGCTCTCACCGACACCAATTATTTTTTTAAGGTCGTCATTAGTCATTGGATAAACTGTAGCCATTTCCTCCATTGATGGATCAGAAAAAATGACATAGGGAGGCAGTCCTTTTTTCCTAGCTACAGTCTTGCGTAGCGCTTTTAGTATATCAAAAAGCACTTTGTCATAAGCTTGTGTGTTGATACTCTCCGTTTCAAATTCTTCCTCATGTCCTTCAATTTCAAATTCGTGATCCTTGGTAAATTCCACTGAATATGGATCGGTAAGAAATTTTTTACCTTTTTCGGTGACCTTGAACACCCCTGGAATATCTATGTCCTTTTCTATGAATTCAGCAAGTAGTGTTTGACGAATTACGGATTTCCAATAAAGTTCGGTATGATCGTTTCCCTTACCAAACACTTCAAGCTTGTCATGATTGTAACTTTTGACATGTTGCGAATGTTCGCCTGCCAATACCTCACCTAAGTGATTAATGTCGAACCTCTCTTTTGTTTCTACTACTACTTCTATTGCCAGAAGAGCCATTGATTCACCATCGAATTTTTCTCTTGGATGTCTGCAATTATCGCACATATTGCAGTTTTCTTCTGGCCACTCTTCACCAAAATAATGTAGCAACTGCTTTCGCCTACAGACTGATGACTCAGCATATGATGCCATTTCGTCCAATAAGAATTTGGCATTTTCGCGTTCCGAGACCGCTTTGTCTTTATTGAATTTTTCAAGCTTCAGAATGTCATTGTAGGAGTAGAACATCAGACAATTACTATTGATACTATCTCTTCCTGCTCTTCCTGTTTCTTGATAATAGCCCTCTATAGACTTTGGTACATCATAATGTACTACGAATCGAACGTCAGGCTTGTCAATGCCCATACCGAAAGCGATAGTAGCAACGATCACATCAGTGTCTTCATTTAGAAATGCATCTTGATTTTTAATTCGATCTTTTGCTTCCATACCGGCGTGATACGGAGCAGCATTGATATCATTGACTTGCAAGAAATTAGCGATTTCTTCTACTTTTTTCCTGCTCAGACAATAAACAATGCCAGACTGTCCACGGTGATCTTTTATAAATTTAATCAAGTGTTTTTTGGCTTGCTGCTTTGGTTTTACTTCATAGTAGAGATTATCTCTATTAAATGAAGATTGGAAGAGCCGGGCATTTTCCATATCCAGATTTTTCTGAATGTCTAATTGCACTTTTGGAGTGGCGGTGGCCGTTAGGGCAATCATTGGAATATCACCGAGCTGAGCTAAGATTGATTTTATACGTCGATATTCGGGGCGAAAGTCATGACCCCATTCTGAAATGCAATGAGCTTCATCAATGGCTGCAAACGAGATGTTTGCCTGTTGTAAAAAAGCTACGTTCTCTTCTTTGGTTAATGATTCAGGAGCAACATACAGCAGCTTGGTTTCACCAGCAAGAGTGCTCTTTTTTACCTTATTACTTTCAGACTTGGATAATGTAGAATTAAGAAATCGAGCATTAATACCAAAGGCATTCATCTGATCCACCTGATTTTTCATCAAGGCAATGAGCGGTGAAATTACAATAGCCGTTCCTTCTTTCGTGATTGCAGGGAGCTGATAGCATAGGGATTTCCCAGCACCTGTAGGCATGATGACAAATGTATTGTTGCCATCCATGATGTTGTTTATTATTTCTTCCTGTGATCCCCGGAAGTTATCGAATCCAAAAACCTTTTTAAGCGTTTCCTTCACACTTAACTCCACAATAGTGTCCATGCCCCTAAGTTTAATGATTAGCAATAGAAAAATTAAACAAAAAATCTCAAATCCTCATAGAAGTTGATATAATTGAGCAAATCAAAGGGGTATTGGGATTGGGTTATATTTGCGGCAATATTGATACCAAAAGCTAGGCAATTGACTGATAGAAAGCTTCATTTAGTGGTAATGGCTGGTGGAACTGGTACGCGCCTTTGGCCACATAGCCGACAATCCAAGCCCAAGCAATTCCTTGATATTCTCCGAACTGGCAAGACTCTGATTCAAATGACCAGTGAGAGGTTCACAACTCTTGTGGATCATAAAGATCAAATGATTGTGTCCAATGTTCAATATGCGAAGCTATTGAAGGAGCAATTCCCTAAATTTTCGAAAAACCAAATGCTTCTGGAGCCTAGAAAAAAAAATACAGCTCCTTGCATTGCTTATGCTGCTTATCGCATTAAAAAAATGGATCCGGAAGGGATAATGATCGTATCTCCGGCTGATCATGCCATATTCCAGGAGGAAAAATTTCTTGATGATATTCGTTTGGCGGTGGAAACGGCCAGTGAAGAGAAATTAGTTACTGTTGGTATTAAGCCGAATCGCCCAGAGACCGGATATGGGTACATTCAGTACATCGAGTCAGATGAGGCGATCAAAAGGGTAAAGACATTTACTGAAAAACCTGAATTGGACTTGGCGATGAAGTTTCTCGATAGTGGGGATTTTGTATGGAATGCCGGAATTTTTATTTGGTCGGTGAAGTCTATTATTGAGGCATTTGAAAAATATGAGCCTGAGTTGGCGGAAATATTTGAAGAGGGAGAAAGGTATCTAAATACTCGAAAGGAGAAAAAATTTATTGAATCTGCTTACTCACAATGTAGAAGTGTTTCTGTGGACTATGCTATCATGGAAAAGGCAGAGAATGTTCAAATGGTTCTAGGTGATTTTGATTGGTCTGATCTGGGAAGCTGGGGTTCGGTGCACGACTTGTTGGAAAAGGATGAGGGAGGCAATCTCATCAGTGGTGATGTACTGTTGTATAATAGTACTAATAATTTCGTCCAGATACCGGAAGGCAAGCTGGCCATATTGGAGGATATGGACAATTATCTGGTAGCGGACTTCAATGATGTACTAGTCATTTGCCGAAAGGACGATTCAGGCAAATTCAGGGAGTTTGTTAAGGACGTAAAGAAACTAGACAGGGATAGCCTATTATAGCCCCCGCTGACGCGATACTTCATAAAGTACCATTGCGCAAGCAGCTCCCACATTTAGGGATTCAATAGACCCACTCAAATGAATTTTACCAATTTCATCACAGGTCTTTAGTGTTTCTTGAGAGATGCCTACATCTTCCGATCCCATTATTATGCAGGTAGGTCCGGTAAGGTCAATTTTTCCAAAATCATCTTTACCCTTTTCTGTACACCCGATAATCTGAATTCCAGATTCCTTAAGATAGGTAAGTGCATGTACTAGATTGAGTTCACGACACACAGGAATAAAATTCAAAGCACCTGCCGAAGTTTTTACTGCATCAGCATTAATCTGGGCACTACCTTTTGCTGGTATGATGATCCCATTCACTCCCATGCACTCCGCCGTTCGAGCGATGGATCCGAAGTTGCGAATATCTGTGACACCATCTAGAAGGATAAACAAGGGCTGCTTGCCTTCTTCAAAGACCTGTGTGACCACCTGATCCAGAGGAAAATATTTTACTGGGGAGACATAAGCTACTACACCCTGGTAATTTTTTCTGGTGAGCCGATTTAGTTTTTCATTCGGCACTCGAGACACGGGAATGTCTCTATCCTTGATTAGTTGATTAAGCTCGGGAAGTAGCTCTCCTTTGAATTTGTTTTGGACAAAGATTTTTTCTAAATCCTTACCCGACCGAATAGTTTCGATCACTGCTCGGATACCATAAATAAGATTCTCTGGTTGTTTTGCCACTATTCTCCTTTACGCAAGCTGCCAACTTCTTTGTACCAATCCTTTTCGTACTTCTTGTCCTTTCTAAGCGCGAAGATGGGGGCAAATAGGGTAGAAATTTTAAGAAATTCAAATTCTTGTTTTTCATATACCCATGTTTCGGTCGTATTGGTACGGTACATTTCCAAAGGTGTGCCGTAAACGACGAATATCATCCCACGATCAGTTTTCCAGCCTTGCTTGAAACTTGTGAAATATTCGTTGGCATACTCAACACTTTTGTAGTATTTCCTGATGGCATTTCTTGCCCGAAACTTGGTGCCATAGGTGTTTATCCAGAATTCATCAAAGGTTCGTTTTGGTCTGTTGGATTGCGTTAGTGTTTTAAATTCTATTTCTGTTGTTATGTATTTCATTGGACCCATTAGTTCGCTAATCAAACGAAATGTAGGATAATACGGTGGAGTCTTCAGCAATGTGATGGAAGAAACAGATGTGGAATCTACTCGGAACGTATAGAAATGATAATCCTGCAGCCGTGTACTGTCTTCATAAAAAAATGTAGAATCTTCCGATATGTTGGGCATTAGCGCCTTCATCTCGTTCATAGGAGCATCAGCAGCATCAAAATTCTCGGTATAGCTGGTCGTATGAATGGGATCAGTCACATTCCAATCAAGCTTATTAGTGTTAAGAAATGAAGAAATTATGGGTTGATCCTGAGCGCTTGGATAAAAGGGAGAGAAGTCATCACGTCCATTTTTAATTGGGATATCGAAGTAGAAATTGAAATCTGTTCCACCTAATTTTAGAATAAGAAGGTTCTCGCTCTTTGGGGTAGTAAATGAAATGCTTCCTCTCCAAGTTTGATCATCACTAAACAACTCGCGAACCGTAGGAAATATATTTTGATGATCCTCAGAACTATATCCCTTTTGCACGAGATATTCCCTAGTCCAAAGACCTATGCTATCAGCTTGAATCAATAAAAAAATCGTGATTTTCCCACCACTCTCGGTCACTCTATAGGTAGCCTTTACGGGAGCATCAGGATCATACTGGTGGCTCAGGTCGATTCGAGATAAATCTAAAGCAGAAGCCCAAAAGGAAATCAGACCAGTGAAGAGCAATGTGAATACAAACGTCAGTGTAACTTTTCCCATATTGTGAAATCTTAGATTGTCCAAAGTAACATCAATGTGCAATTATTTAATTTCTTTGCCAAAATTTTTTCCATTGAGCATTTGTACCACTGAAATCACTTCGGATCAGATAGCTTCTGACAATCCACTGCACCAGCGCTTGTTGAAGGCCTATCACGTGGCAGTACCCTTCATAAAAGGCGATGTACTGGAACTTGGTTGTGGAGAAGGACGTGGTGTGGATATCATTTCAAAAATTGCAAATTCGTATTTAGCCTTGGATAAAATCCCTGAGGTAATAAACACTCTATCAGAGCGATTCCCTGATCAACAATTCAAACAGGCAATATTTCCACCGGTTGATCTGCCTGATGAGAGTTTCGATACGGTTGTGAATTTTCAGGTGATCGAACATATCAAGGATGATCATCTTTATCTAAAGGAAATTGCTCGATTGCTCAAACCTGGAGGAACGGCGATTATCAGCACACCAAACATTAATATGACCCTTTCAAGGAATCCCTGGCACATCAGAGAATATACAGGCGATGAGTTAGTGGGAATTTGTAAAAAGTATTTCTCAAAAGTAGATATGCAGGGTATTGCGGGAAGTAAGCGAGTAATGGAGTATCATGAAAAGAACAGGGTGTCCGTTCAAAAGATAATGAAGTGGGATTTGCTTGATCTTCAATATCGGTTACCGAGATGGCTGCTGCAAAAACCATATGAAATCCTCAATAGAAGAAATAGAAACAAACTGAAAGCAGGCAATGATGAGCTTGTGAATGTAATTAGTCAGGAGGATTACTTTTTGCGAAAGCAGGATGACCTTAATCTTGATCTTTTTTGTGTTTTGACAAAATAAGTCAAGCTGTTATATTTGTCGCAATGGGGGATTAGCTTCCCGATGAATCGGGACAAGCAACTTCGCCAATACAATTAATGGGGGATTAGCTCAGTTGGCTAGAGCACTACGCTGGCAGTGTAGGGGTCATCGGTTCGAATCCGATATTCTCCACAAAAAATGCTGACCGTTTTGGTTGGCATTTTCATTTACAACGTCAGTTATTAACCCGGCAGAAATAGTTTATGATTTCATCAGGCGGCATACTGAATATCCTTATGCTTAAAATAGCTTTGAACTCGCTGCTGGTTATTTTGTAACATATCCATATGGTCTTGTAAGTTTTCCTGCAATTTCTTTTCGCTTCTTGGGGACACCTTTTTACGCAATAAAGGGGCAGCAGGGGTAGACCAGATGACAGTTGGCGAATTAATGTCTTATTTGGACACTAACCCGCAACCAAATCATCCATAGGATTGCCAACTGCACGTATGTACCTGATCCTATCCTGAGAGGCTTTCCTTACTCTGATCTTCTTCAAAAAAGCAACGGCCGTGGACGTAACCGATAAGGTGTGTCCGATACATACTGAAATCAGCCATGAGGATCAAACCAACCTCACTTGAAATGAAAAAAGAGAATTGACTTAGCTTATTCCCCCCCTCTATTGTCCGCTACCAGCTTTATTTT
>JAAEPI010000446.1 GCA_024232835.1 Cytophagales bacterium | reverse complement strand
TGTAAAATGTGAACCCATATCGTGCAAAATATTACTGGGCGCACCAAATTTGAGAATCCATTCTCGCATTATAATTTTGATTACCTCTGAGCTATCCGTGGATTTAGTAGGTTTACAAACAACATAGTTGCTGTACATATCTACAATACACAACAAAGCCACGTGACCCTTTTTAGTCCGCTTCTTGGATGGTTCATTGAAATCAATTGAAATACACTGATTAAACCGATGATACACTATAGGTTTCAAAGGTGCGACCAAAACCTTCTGAGGCTGCTTGTTCCTAGCACACACTATACAAGCATCACAGTACATCTTGAACTCTCGCTTCATCTTGTAAAAGTAAAATTTCCTTCTACAAAACTCCAATGCTGTCTCGAACCCACTATGACAGCTATTATCATGATAAGTGTAGAGAATTCTCTCCACCAAGCTCCCCGGAACCACAATCTGCTCATGATCCTTTGATCTATCATTAGGCTCAATCCATTTTCTGTACAAAACACCATCTTGAAATTTCAATAAATTGATGTTTTGCCAATAATGACAAACCTGTGCCGTATTTTTTCTGTAGCTGATACTATCAGGGATATTCCCTGTAGTCAACCAACTAATTACCGTGCTCAGATCTCGATCATCTTTGTAGTCCTCTTTGATCTCATCCAATGTTACTG
>JAAEPI010000445.1 GCA_024232835.1 Cytophagales bacterium | reverse complement strand
TACGTTTACAGACAAGGATATGATCCTACAGCGATGCGTTTGTTATTACAGATCGTTGTATCATATTCGGATCTGACCCCGGAACAAGAACATATACTGAGATGTTCAAGTGCAACATTGTTTGCGACATTCAGCGGGCAGACTAACAGTTTTTTCCAAATGGAAATCAGTCAGGCAGTTGAAAAAAACGATACAGAAACACGACAGGACATATTTGAAAGACTCAGCCCGAGAATTACCGAGATAAGTTTGTCAGGTGATGAGACGTTTGCGATAGCCATGGGAAATGTAATTGTCGGAGTTACACCGGGCGGAGGAAGGATGATGCGCCCCGCCAAGCCGAATTTGAAAACGAGAGTGACTGAAAAATTGCGTAAAGCAATGAGAAAGGGCACCTCAAAGATTACAGCCGAAGGAAGAAGGGGAACAGCCTTTTATCGAAAAGCACTTAAAAGTCTCAGATTTAAGAAAAATGCTGTTATCGATCCGGCTAAAGTTAAAGAACAGATTGAGGCATTCGGCGGTAAATTGACAAAAGAACAATCCAAATTCCTTAGACAACTTGAAACAAGGTATCAAAAGTCAACAGTCGTTAATTCGAACCCTCCAATTAACAGAGCAAGACAACAACTTCATGTTGATGGGACACCTGGAAAATCACAATTTAAGCAAGGTATTAACGCAGACGACGTAACCCGTACTGCTTGGGAACAAGGAGTTCCAGAATTTAACAAACATGGTCAATTTTTGGGAAAACGCTTCACCTTTAAAAAACCAATTGGCATCTCGCCAACTGGGCATGATCAATATTCGATATTTGTACATTGGAGCCGGACGAAAGGAATACATGGCGTACCAACTACCATAGGAGTCCCATAATGATTATAAGTCTTTCAGAATGGATGAAAGTAGTTAAACAGAAATTTTCGCAAGGGCCTCCAAACGGATGGCTATTGGGATGGGATGAAGAAAGATTTTTTCCTGATTTCATCAAAATAGCACATCCTTTTTTATCCATCAATTTAACGAGCTTTGATTATTCGTTTTGTAATAAGTTTCATGTTCGCAGTGATACAAATGAAATAGGACAGTATTTAGCGTTGACTGTTTGCCTTAGTTTTATTGTTGATGCGTATAGTATACATTGGACTTTTTATGATTATAAAGGACGTACTGGTAAAGTTGTTCCTTCGCCTTGTAAAGAACCAGAATCTATCCTTGAATATCGGATTCGAGAATTTCTTGCGAAGCAGGGATTTGTTGAAATTCCTGATAATTGGTATAATGCAAAAGTAGAAGGGGTACACCTTGACTTGAGTGATGATGAGCATGTAATTCTTGGAAAATGCCTATTCGATGACTTTGATGGTTAATGTTAATTGAAATGTAAGCGCCAAATTACTCCTTTGTTAACACATTTTCAAAATGACAGATGATGGGGTCAAACCTTGAAAATTGTGGCCGGATATCGACAACTATATGATATTATGTGTAAATTGGGTCAAACCTTGAATAGTGAATTGGGTA
>JAAEPI010000444.1 GCA_024232835.1 Cytophagales bacterium | reverse complement strand
TCGGTGCAAAATAATGTGTTTGTTGAAGTGCTCTAAATGTAGATAGGAAAATAAAGTATGTACAATAATTTGATAATGCACTGAATATCAACATCTCTACAGTAGATATCGGACACTAAACTAGCTGACTAAAATCAAGGCTAATAATGTAAACAAGTCCGATTTTTTTTGAATTAAACTACACATTATGAGACTAATCCACTCCTAACGGAATGGTATGCCATGACAGAAAGCATAGCTACTTCTGGTCAATTATCCAACTAATTTTAAATGCGATTGCCCTGTCTGAGCACCTCCCTATTTTGTTTACAGAAACTGAAATTATTTTCTTATAACATATATCCCCAAATGGAGTGAGATTACTCATTGCGTTCGAAATGACGTGCATTAGTTGAAAAGAAATTACATACGGGCAATTTTATACGATTCTTCATCGTATATTTGTCGTATAAAGCATACGATCATGAAAGTTACAGCCTTAATAAATGACGAATTGATAGAAGAGGTCAAGAAGATTTCTGGTGGAAAGAACATCACAGAGAGCATTGTCACCGCGTTAAACTATTATGTCTATCAAAATAAGATTGGATATGTGATGGATGAAATCAAGAAAGAGCCTATGCAGTTGAAAGAAGGCTTCACGCCTTACGGATTCAGAAAGTTGAATAGAGGTAAATGATTCTGGCCGACACATCTATTTGGATTTCCTATCTCAGAAAGGATGATCCAGATCTGTCTGAAATCTTGAAAACCTACCTGAAGAAACGGCATATCTTTACGACAAGTGCCATTTTTGGTGAGCTTTTTCAGGGTGTCAAAAACACCAAGGAGTATTCACTTATTGAAATGCTTTGGGAAAGCCTTCCTAAAGTTGAAGAGGAGAATTTATTTATTGAAGCAGGGCAGTTGTCAAACGAGTATAACCTGCATAACAAGGGTGTCGGCCTTATTGACTGCTACATTCTTGCGGCGACCCTGAGTCAAGACTTAACGCTCTGGACATTGGACAAGAAACTACTGAGCGCATTCGATCACATTAGCCAAAATTGATCTCCCTAAAGGCTTTATGTTTTAGTCGACCGGTCAAAGGCAGTAGATTCTTTTGAGATTTGATTCTGAATCGAATTTTCGAATTGCTAATCCCCTAAGCCCCATTTTTCCTCTCTAATCTCCTCTCCTGTCCTTATCTTTGTGTGATTAATAAACTGAGAAAATCATGGCTATCGTAGAAATGATAATGCCCAAAATGGGTGAGATTGTAATGGAGGGTACAGTGCTCGCCTGGTTGAAAAATGCGGGGGACACAATCGAGGAAGATGAGTCATTGTTGGAAGTTGCCACCGACAAAGTAGATACTGAGATTCCGGCCACACATGGTGGCGTGATCAAAGAAATTTTAGCTCAGGAGGGTGATGTTGTGGCTGTTGGTAAACCCGTATGCACGATTGAAATGGATGGAGAAGTAAACGCTAAAGAACCTGTTGCTGATGTACCTACGCAGGAAGTGGTCAAGGAAGCTGAGCAAATTCTGGAAACTGCTATGGCCACTGTGTCAACAAACGGGAACGGAGGCGATATACCTCGCACGTCTGATTCCGGCAAATTCTATTCGCCATTGGTTAGAAATATAGCCAAACAAGAAAATATATCTGTTGCTGAATTAGAGGCTGTTTCTGGTTCGGGAATGGAAGGTCGTGTGACCAAGAAGGATATTTTGGCATTTATAGAAACAAGAAAATCTGGTGGCGTGCCACCAACCGTTTCTCGTCCTGCACCAGAGTCAGTATCCATTAGCTTCAGCGGAGAAGATGAAATCATTGAAATGGATCGAATGCGAAAAATGATCGCTGATCGAATGGTGCAATCAAAGCAAACTTCCCCTCATGTCACCTCTTTCGTAGAAGCGGACGTGACGGTGATGGTTAACTGGAGAAACAAGGTGAAGAACGAGTTTAAAGAGCGCGAAGGGCAAAGCCTCACCTTCACTCCTATCATCATGGAAGCAGTGATCCAGGCGATCCGTGACTATCCGATGATCAACATTCAGGTGGATGGTGATCGAATTATCAAAAAAGGATCTGTCAATATGGGTATGGCTGTAGCCCTACCTTCCGGTAATCTAATTGTCCCGGTAATCCCAAATGCTGACCAGATGAATTTGATGGGGTTGACTAGAAAGGTTAATGATATGGCAAAGCGTGCAAGGGAAAACAAACTAAAGCCTGATGAATTACAAGGAGGCACATACACGATCTCCAATGTGGGTTCTTTTGGGAATGTAATGGGCACACCCATCATCATGCAACCACAAGTTGGGATTTTGGCGCTTGGTGCCATTCAGAAAAAGCCTTCGGTTATTGAGGCTCCTGAAGGAGATTTGATTGGAATTCGTCATAAGATGTTCTTGTCGCACAGCTATGACCACAGAGTGGTAGATGGTGCGCTTGGTGGGTTGTTTGTCAGACGAGTAGCTGATTATTTGGAGAAGTTCGATGGGAATCGTTCGATCTAAGGGTCACTAGTCGTGAGCCACGATCATCACCATCATCACGATCCTTCTAGCGGAAATATCCGAACCGCATTTTTTTTTGAACCTAGGGTTTGCCATAGTAGAAATCTTTGGAGGGCTCTACACCAAATAGTGTGGCTATCTTGTCGGATGTCTTGCACGACTTTGGGGATAGCCTGACACTTGGTGTATCATGGTATTTCTCCAAAGTAGCAACTAAAAAGGGCGATGAGGATTACTCGTATGTCTAAAAGCGTTTTTCACTTCTAGGCGCGATTATCAGCAGTATAGTTCTCCTGACGGGCTCTATTTTTATTATCAGTGAGGCGATTCCTCGTTTGCTCAATCCTGTGCAACCAGACACATCTGGGATGATTATTCTGGGGATCGTGGGAATTCTCATTAATGGTCTAGCTGCATTTCGATTGAGCAAGGGTCAGTCCATTAATGAAAAGGTCGTCTATCTGCATTTGCTTGAGGACGTGCTGGGCTGGGTGGCTGTCTTGGTTGGGGCGATTGTTATGCACTACACTAATTTACCTCAGATTGACCCAATTCTATCCGTACTAATCGCAATTTTCATTTTATACAATGTATTCAAAAACCTTAAGGAGAATTTCAAGATTATTCTACAGGGTACACCTCAAGATTTGAATCTCGATAAAATTCATGAAGCGATTTTAAGCGTTCCAGGGGTTGATAACTTCCATGATTGCTATGCATGGATCATGGACGGGCAATATCATGTACTTTCAATCCATTTGGTAGTGAAAGATTCAGATATGAATGCGCTGGAGGGAATTAAAACAGTGACTAAAAACAAACTCAAAACGCTTGGTATTGATCATTCTACTATTGAGTTTGAGCAGGAAGGGACAGATTGTGATCCCTGTTAAAACCAAGTACCTCGGAGCAGGGCTGTTTAAAGGTCGACAAAGGCAGGCTCTCGAGGCATGAATTTGGAAAAATATTTCTCCATTCGATGCAAGCATCGGGGAACCTGCCTACAGGCAGGTAAAACCCATTGGTGGATTTAGCTTCGGACACCTTGTCGAATCGGAAATGACTAGTCGCCACAGGCTGTGGCCATAGCTTCACAACGTCTTTCTCCTTGATTTAATCCTTCTTTCCACACTTCACAAGCCTTTTGGCTATTTCCCATTTCGAGATAGGTTTTCCCAATAAAGTAGTAGAGCTCATCGATAAACTCATGGGTATCTTTCGCTCTATTAAACATTCCAAAAGCTCGATCATACACCCCAATTTTCGAAAAGTAAATTCTTTTGTTCCTGTACGCCCATCCATTATTCGGATTCAGTAAAATACTCTTGTTGATATCTTTTAATCCCAATTCCAAGCTGGAAATTTCCTTGCTCTAGGGCACGATCTCCCCGAATAAAAAAATCATCCCGCTTGCCTTGGTCAGACAAACAGTGGAATAAAGAGTATGATATATCGCATAAAAAGAGCCTGCTACAAAAGTAGCAGGCTCTTTATTTATTGTGTCTCCGATCTTAATATTTTCTTATAGAACCTCCACTGCTCGAGCTCACATCCATTCTTGGATTTCCTTTGTACCTGATAGATCCTCCACTACTTGCTCGGGCATTTAATTGCTCGCTCACATTGACCCTTGCTGACCCTCCGCTACTTGCACTCACTTCAGCTTCTTCACTTTCCACATCATAACCGTCATAGTCACCAGATGAACTTACATTTATGTCTTGCGTATTTGCAGACCCTTCAATTTCTACATCCCCTGCACTGCTCACACTAGCATCGATTGTAGAAACATCAACATTCAAATTGGCGTCTCCGGCACTAGATACTTCAATATCCAAATCTCCAGCCTTTAACGTTAATTCTAGGTCTCCTGCACTGCTCACTTTGATCCTGAAATCTCCTGATGCATTTACATCGTCCTCTCCTCTAAGAGAAGCCGCAGAAGATACGCTCACAGCTTTGATGGACTTGTAAGTAACCCACACAGAGACATTAGTATTTCTATGATTATTTCCTTCTAAATGAATTTTAAGTTTCCCATTTGAAACCTCGGTGAGCACTTCATCCATGTCCAAACCACTTGCCTCAATACGGGCTTCTTCTTTGCTTCCCGACTTTATAAAAACGTCGATTCCTTCTTGAGCAGAAATCTCAGAAAAGGAAGACAAATTTCTTGTTTCTTCTTTTTGTGCTTGTGCAGTCAGACCAGTGAAAAGCACTATGGCGATGATAACTATCTTTTTCATACTTTTTTTTCTCTTATTGACTCACCAAAAAATAGAGGGTTGCAAGCACTATGGCTTTTTATAAACTCTTTGTGTATATTTTTTGATAATTCTCCCATGAAGTATTTTTGAAATGGTCTTCACCAATGAACTTTAGAATTGGATGGAGTTGAGCAGGTTTCATATAACCAGCGATTGGTTGGATAATTCTATTTTGTTCGTCCATAAAAACAGTGGTGGGATAGCTCAATTTATTCTGAGTAAGTCCTGCTGCCAATTCGTGGTATCCCCGTTTACCAGAAGGTATAAATTTGAAAGTATGGCCATCAAATTGGATAGACTCTCGTTGTTCGGCATTGAATTTTACG
>JAAEPI010000443.1 GCA_024232835.1 Cytophagales bacterium | reverse complement strand
ATGATTGACTTCAAATCCATTGAATCTGAAATAACGAGTCAATACCTGTACGATGATAATTTTACCCGACCTTGGGTAATCGGTTTTAGCGGCGGAAAAGATTCAACCTTATTACTTCAACTTGTATGGAATTCACTTCGAAAAATCCCTCAAGAGTTAAGGACTAGAAAAATCTATGTCATCTGCAACAACACATTGGTAGAGAATCCCAGAATCCTAACCTTCATAGATAGAACTCTAAATAAAATTCAAGAGTCAGCAACATCTCAAGGATTACCCATTGAAGTTCATCAGACCACTCCAGAACTTGAAGATAGTTTTTGGACTAATCTACTCGGAAGGGGGTATCCAGCTCCAATTAACAATTTTAGGTGGTGTACTGACAGGCTTAAAATCAGGCCTACGACCAAATACATCAAAACGGTCATTGAAAAGAATGGAGAAGCTATAATTCTTCTTGGAACAAGATCTGATGAAAGTAGTAATCGTGCAGGGTCGATGAAAAGACATGAAAAGTATGGACATTCAAGGCTGAGAAAACACATACTTCCTAATGCATTTGTTTATGCTCCGATAAAGGATGTCACAACTAATCAAGTCTGGCAATACCTTATGCAAATGTCTCCACCATGGGGTGGCAGTCATAAAGAGTTGGTTACTCTGTATCGAAATGCAAATAGTGATGACTGTCCTTTGGTAATAGATACTTCAACGCCCTCATGTGGAAGTAGTCGTTTTGGATGCTGGGTCTGCACTGTTGTGAAAAAAGACAAATCCATGGAAGGACTAATAGATAATGGTGAAGAATGGATGCTACCGCTAATGGAAATTCGAAATCTAATAGCCGATGAACGGAACAATCCTGAATGGAGAGAACCAATTAGAAGAAATGGACAAGAGGGGCCTGGTCCATATCGTGAATGGGCTAGAGCATTGCTTCTTGAGAAAATATTAGAAGCTCAATACGAAATCCAACAAGAGCAGCCTGAGATGGAATTGATACGACATCAAGAACTAGTAGCAATACAATTGGCTTGGTATCGAGATACTCATTTCAAGAATAAGGTGTCAGAAATTTACAATCGTGTTTATAAAATGGAAATTGCTATGGGAGAACATGAAGAAAAACTTAGAAAGGAAGAGGAACTTTTGAGAAAATCCTGCAAAGGAAATAGGCAAGACTTTGAGCTTATTCAGGATTTATTGAAGCTGCAAAAAACAAAGACTCTGATGAAAAAAAAAAGAGGGCTTCAGGATGATATCCAAACGCGTATTGATGCCTTCATAAAGGAGAATAAATGATATTCCGAGAAGTTGATTTCAATAATTTCAGGATTTATCATGGCCATAACTCCATCTATCTAACTCCTGAAAAGGAAAAGAATATCATTGTGATAAGTGGCCTAAATGGTTTTGGCAAAACCACTTTCCTGATGGGGCTTGTTTGGTGCTTTTATGGGCGACAAATGGATGAAGTAGATGAATTTTATAAAAAGGAAATAAAGGAATTTGGAGGGTACGACAAATATATTGGTAATAGCCTCAATCACATAGCTTCAAGAAATGGTGATACTAAATTTTCTGTTTCAATAAGTATTGGAGAAGTCAATATCCCAGAAATACCTTGTCAGGAAATCAAAATCACTAGAACGTTTAATGTAAAAACAGGAGCGGCGGATGAAGTTGAGATACTCATTGATGGCTATGAAAGTGAATTAGTGAAGGGGTTAGGAAATGAGAAATTGTCTGCTGAAGAAATATTCATTAGAGATTTCATTCTCCCGATTGAAATTGCGAAATTTTTCTTTTTCGATGCTGAAAAAATCATTTCACTCGCCGAAGTTTCGAATAGCGATCAACGTAGACAATTGAACTATGCTTATTCGGAAGTTCTTGGAATCAAGAAATACGAAGAGCTAAAAGCTGACTTAGAAGAAACACAAATCCGCTTGCGACAAGAATCTGCAAGTACCAAAGAACGAAAGGAACTAGAAGAGCTTCAGTCCAAACTGAATCAAAATAAAATTGATATTGAAGCAAAGGAGGAAGACCTTAAGGAAATCAAAGGCAAAAAGGAACTGGAAGAGTATGACGTAAGACAAATTGAAGAAAAGCTCATTCGAGAAGGAAAACAAATGACCCTGGAACAATTGGAAGAACTCAGGAAAACGTCATCAGAGCTTGAAGCCAAAATAGCTGATTTGCAGGAGGAGCTAAAATCATCCTATGATATTATCCCATTTGCAATCGCTGGTGAAAAACTTCTGGATGTTGTCAAGCAACTCGAAATCGAATCAGACATAAAAAATGCTCAGCTAAGTCAAGAGAAGGTTCAAATTGCAACCGATAAAATAATTAACGATTTAATCGCTCAACCGAAACCTACTAACATTGTTATTGACTACCGTGTGGAGGATTATTACAAGGGCGTCTTTAAGTCATTGGTGAAGAAGCATTTCTTCTCTGATATTCCTGACGTTGGTGAAGATTATCAAGCGCTACATGATTATTCTGATACAGAGAAGAACGAGTTAAATGTTCTTGTAAGCAATTTGAAGCTTTCCTTTAAGGCAACCTTCAAAAGAATAAACAGTGAATACAATCAGTATCGAAATGAATTGTCTGCTATAAAACGCACACTTAAGGAAGCTGAGGCTAACATGGAAGATCCTGTGATAACTGCCTTACGGAATAAGAAAGATGATCTTGCGAAGAAAATTGAGTCAAAGAATAGGGACATCTCTGAGATTGATCAGGAGATAGGCGGATTGCAAGCCTTGAACACTCAGCATGAAAAACGAATCACTGAGATTTCAAAAAAGATAGAAGTATCTAAAAAGAACAAGAAAAAAGATGAAACGGCTAAGCGGCTGATTTCTGAATTAGAAAGCTTCATAAAGAATTTTAAGAAGCAGAAAAAGCAGTCACTAGAAAATGAAATTTTAAGTGGACTCAATAGCTTGATGCACAAGCAAAATTTTATAACAAAAGTTGATGTGGACTTAATCGGGGATGAAGTTGATATAAAACTCAGAAATAAGAAAGGAATTGAAATCCGAAAAGAAGGTCTTTCTAATGGTGAAAAGCAGATGTATGCGTCAGCTCTGTTAAAAGGGCTGGTAGCTGAATCAGATATTGATTTCCCTGTGTTTATTGATAGTCCAATGCAAAAATTTGATGTTGATCATGCGGAGAACATTGTTCGGTATTTCTATCCAACAATCAGTGATCAAGTGGTTATTTTCCCATTGATCAAAAAGGAAATGACGGAAGAAGAATATGAAATTCTCCTACCTAGAGTTTCTAATACTTACTTGATAGATAATGTTACCAATGAGCAATCAGAATTCATCGAGGTTGAACCTAAGAATTTATTTGAAAAATTTGAAGAAGGGAGGATGAGTGCAGTTTAATATTAAAACCTCTAATGCTAACAAACAGGTAGTAACCGAACTTACGAACAAGTTGAGCTTTGCTGCTGAAAACGTAATCTCTAGGATTGCCTTTGCCTATTCAATTGCTCAAAATTCTAAACTGGATTTGACTTCTGATTACCACGATGCGAAGGGCAAGGAATATAAGGATGATGTACTCTTTGGTAGATACAAAGATTATTATGTTGCATTGGTTTGTCAACATTATAAAATTCACAAAACGGATTCAAATGTCGGGAAGTACCTCAAGATTCATATTGATGATGGACTGAACCGGATCAACAAAATTTTTGAAGACAATCCACACTACACTGCATTTGATTTTCTATCCGCCGAACTGGAGGGTGGAATAGAATCGTTGGAGTCCGCAGACATCTCTTTTGAACCCATAATCTATGACGAAAAGACTCGCCACCTAAAAGTCAAAGAGAAAGCCGTTTATCAGGATTTAATAGAAATTGAAGTAGGTAAAACTTTGGAAGAAGTAGAGCCCATCAAGTTTCGAATTAATGACATAAACATCCACAACAACCAGCACATCGCAGTGGCAGGTGCATCAGGAACAGGAAAAACACAATTTGCTCTTGAATTCCTGAGACAAATGAATGAGGCCGCCAAGGGTATTGTGAATTTTGTTTACCTCGATTTCAAAGGATTGAAAGGAGACGACCTCAAGTATCTCAAGCCCTTCTTTGAGAAAACAAATACAACGTACATTGATTGCCCTCAAAAACCTTTCCCACTGAACCCCCTTTCATTCATTGATAAGGACAATGAAACGAATAAGAAAATGGGTGTCGCAAAATTTGTTGACATCATTGCAAGCTTTGCCAATATTGGAAAAAATAAGGAACAATCACTTAGAGAAGGGACACTAGCAGCTTTTGATTGTCACATGAAAGATGGCAAGTTTCCTAGCATGAAAGAGATCTATGATTTTGTGATTGAAATTGAAGGAGAAAAATCTAGTACGCTAAAGAACATCCTCTTTAGTTTGAGTGATTACACCATTTTTGAAACAGAGGTTGATCCTTTGAACACGTTCCTTGATCGCAATTACTACTTCTCCCTTTCAGGCGACCTTCCTTCGGAGATTCGTTTCACTGCAACCTTCCTGATTATCAACTATATCTACAACACTTTTATGAACATGGCGAATACGCCTGTTGAGAATGATAAAATAGGGATGCGCTATGTGTTTTTGATAGATGAAGCGCACAATGTAATCAAAAACAAAAAGGCTCAGGGATTACTTGACAAAATACTCAGGGAAATTCGTTCAAAAGGAGTTTCGGTGTTTCTACTTTCTCAAGGTATCGAAGAATTCAACCAACCAGATATTGACTTTTCAAGCAATTGTGAAACGGCCTTCTTGCTGGACATCAAAGACAAAAGTAATGTTCGCTTGATGAGCAAATTCTTAGGCATTGGAGAGAAGGAGCATAGTACTCTAATTAAGAGTATGGGTAGGATTCAGAAAGGTGAGGCTGTTTCTAATTTGAAGGAGACAGGAAATGTTAATACTTTCAATATTTCTCAAATAAGTAAAGTAAAACAATGAGTGAGAAAACAATAAAAGCCTCGCCGACAAAGGAGTTTTTCATAGACATGTTGACGAGAGATATCCGCTTAGACAGATCCATTATTGACTTAGTTGACAATTGTATTGATGGAGCGAAAAATTTAAAACATAACGAGAATTATGAAGGATTGCAGGTGGATATTTTTTTATCTAAAGATGAGTTCTCAATTAAGGACAATTGTGGAGGTTTTTCATTGGAGGTGGCAAAAGAATACGCCTTTAGATTTGGCAGACCTAAAGGAGCGGATTTCGTTAAGCACTCGATAGGTCGATTCGGAGTTGGGATGAAGAGGTCATTGTTAAAAATGGGTAAAAATTTTAGTGTTGAATCCAAAAATGGGAATGATCACTTTCTGGTTGAAGTTGATGTTGATGAATGGTTAAAGAAACCTGATGACTGGAATTTTAGCTATCTAGAGAAGAGCGATATTCCAATAGAAAAATCAAATCTAAATGGAGAAGACGGAACAGTTATATATGTTAAAAATTTATATGACAATATAAAGGAGGAATTTGTAGATAATGAGTTTCAAAGTAAGCTTAGCAGGGAGATAAGTATGGCGTTAAGCTATAGCCTGTTGAAAAAAATAAAAATCATCCTCAATAAAACTGAGATCAGCAGAATAGATATTGGCCTTTTAGAATCTGATGGGTTAAAGCCATTATTTATAAAAAAGGAATTTGAGGACATCACGGTGAGGATTTTTGCGGGCATTGGAGAGTATTTGCCCCAACGAGCAGGATGGTATATTTTCTGTAATGATAGGTTAGTTCTGGAAGCGGACAAGTCATATACAACCGGTTGGAAAGAGAGCAAGGATGATGAGGGGAACGTTGTAAAGTATCATAATGATTATGCTATGTTTAGGGGAGCAATCTTCTTTGATTCACCAAATTCGAGTCATCTCCCAATGACTACAACGAAAACAGGAATTGATTCAAATCATTCAGTCTTTAGAGCAACCAGACCCCTAATTCTTCAAGCACTCAAACAGGTTGTCTCATTCCTCAAAAAGGTGGAAGACAAGGAGGAAGGTGAAACATTAATAAATAATTCAAAAAAAATTAATATTGCGAATATTAGAAAGAATGAAAAAACATACACATCCAATTTCACATTTCCATCAACAAAAGAACAACTCAAAAACAATAAAAATGTAGGTATTTCCTATTCAAAGGAAAGGGAGCTAGTTGAAAAAGTTAAAGAACACTTTGGAGTTTCTGCTAATTGGGAGGTCGGGTCTAAAACGTTCGATTATTTCATCACCATGAATAAAGATGAATTATGAGACCACCAACCTACGAAATGTTTAACTATAACATTCGCCCTGCCAAGGCGATTGAACGTAGAATTTTTCTGGATGTACTTAAAGAGATTTATGGAGTATCTCCAAGTAAGAATCTTTCTTATATAGGATTGGGTTCTATTTATTTCACAGATTTCCGATTGATACATAAGGAATTGAATATCAATCAAATGATAAATATTGAATCAAATATACAGGATGAAAAACGGTTCAAGTTCAATAAACCTTTTAAGTGCATTCAACTCAAGTGGGGTAACAGTACAGACGTATTACCAACATTGGATTGGAGAGGTCGAAAAATCGTTTGGATGGATTATGATGAAATTCTTCAGCCTTTCATGTTTGATGATTTGGACTCAATTTTCTCAAACATTGAAGAAGGGAGCTTTTATTTCTTTACTTGTAATAATTCATTAGGAAAATATATTAACAAAGAGACCAAAGTTCATGATCCTGATAGGTTTGGTAACGATTTTAATGGTTACGCACCTTTAGGTTTGAATCCTGATGATTTGACTTCACTTAATACACCAAAGCTGGTTCGTAAAATGTTACTGGATAGAATTAATAGAATTTTATCTGATCGAAATGCATTGGAGGAACCAGAAGATTATCTTGAATTCAATCAATTGCTAAATATTAAATACAAGGATGGGGCTAATATGTACTCTTATGGGGGTTATGTGTCAAAAAGAAAAGACGCTAAAATATTTAAACAAAACGGATTGAGTAAGTTACCTTTTATTAGTTACGACGAAGATATTTTAGATCTTAAGTCTCCAATAATTACAAATCAGGAGATAGACCTTATGAATTCATTTTTACCTCATGGGGAAAATACTTTTCTGAATTTGAAGAAGTTATCCTTCATTCCTTTGGAAGAAAAGAGCAAATATTTCAAAACATATAGATATTATCCATATTACGCGGAAATACGGAATTAGGCAACACACTAGCTTGGCTAAATGACCAACAAAGTAATAATTTGTCTATTCACAATTTCGATTGTCATTTCCAGTTCAGCAAAATTATTGTGCCTCCCCAACCCAAATCTTAAACAACAAAAAGCCTCATCCTCAGATAGACCCATTGCCAGAAGTACATGAGATGGTTCAATAGAAGCCGACGTACAGGCAGAGCCGTTTGAAACCATGATCTTTTCCATTCCCATCATCAGTGCATCCGAGTCAATCCCATGAAAGTAAATATTGGTCGTATTAGGTAATCGGTGTTTAATGTTGCCGTTGATTTTAGTTCCTTCGATTTTAAGCAGTTCGGTTTCTAGGAATTCACGAAGTTCAGATGCGTGTTTGGAGTCTTTCTCCATTTCCCGTCCAGCCAGTTCTGTAGCAGCTCCCAAACCAACTATCCCAGGCACATTAAGTGTACCACTACGTTTTCCGTTTTGATGTCCACCGCCATGTATTTGGCTTTCTAGTTTTACTCGGTTAGGCCTCCTGCTTCTTACGAACAATCCTCCTACACCTTTTGGTCCATATATTTTGTGCCCTGAAAAGGCCATAAGATCAATGCCCAAGTCATCTACATCCAAAGGAATTTTTCCAAATGCTTGAGTAGCATCGGTGAAAAATAAAGCTCCAGCTTGATGAGTGATATCAACAATTTCCTTGATTGGCTGAATGACGCCTGTTTCATTGTTGGCCACCATCACGGAAACCAAAATAGTTTCAGGGTTTATGGCATTTTGCAAATCCTCAAGTCGAATCAAACCATCTGGTTGAACAGGCAGGTATGTCACATTTAATCCTTTGGATTCCAAATGGCCACAAACATCAAGAACAGCTTTGTGTTCTGTTAGCACTGTGATAATGTGATTGCCTTTTTCTTGGTATTGTTCCGCTACACCTTTAATCGCAAGGTTAATAGATTCAGTAGCTCCACTTGTGTAGACTATTTCATTGGGTTGGCATCCAATTAACTCAGCAATCTGATTATTCGTCTTTTTCACTGCTTGACTTGCTTCATGCCCGAACTTGTGGTTGCTAGAGGCATTAGCAAATTGATCTGTCAGAAATGGCATCATCTTCTCCAACACTCGTGGATCGAGCGGGGTAGTTGAATTATGATCTAAATAGATAATATTATCCTCCATGAAATTGAATTATCAAATTTATGAAGCTTTAAGTGATAAGAAACAAAGTCAGTAGATAAAGTCATATTAGATTTATCATATGAATCCGAAATGGTCTCAACTCCGTCCACTTTCTAAACTAGATCAGCTTGCAGAGACTATTATGAAAACGGCATTTCTGCTCTCAGAAAACCATCATGTGATCCAAAGCTACCTGAATCATAAAGGAGCACATTTCAGAGTCATCAATAGAGTGGGGGAGAATGAGTACGATCTACTATGCCGTCAAATCAATATCGAGAAAACGAACTATACTTTTATCTCGAAGGGAGATTTAGAACGAGGCTTACGAGATGATTTTTGGATAGGTTTGGTGTTGTTCGTGGATAACGAGAAACCTACGAAGTATTTGTTTCCATCTACTGTTTGGAACGAACCAAATCAAATGTTTACAGATTCTGCAGTCAAGAATTCTGAGTACGGAATCAACATCAACAAGAATACGATTAAAGAACTACAGGAGTATTCATTTGAGAAGATGATCAAAGAGATATAAAATCGAAAGCACTTAATGTTATGTTAAGTAGCATTCAAGAGCGCAGGCCATCCAAAATACCCGGGCGTGTGTAAGCCTGTGGGTTGATAGGTGATTATTTTGGTAAGATTTTTTGTTTACTTTTTCATCTATTGGAAAAAGTAAAAGCCCAGTGGCTCGAACGGATCTAGTAAACGTCAATACAAAACGAATCAAATAAGTATCAGCACTAATGTTCTAAGATTCTAGAATAGCGTCAAGGAGATTCCTACGTCATCCCGAAAAGGGATTCCTCTGAATGACGCTAGAACGTGAGCATTGGGAAACGCAAGTGTATTACAGGCAAGATCCTAATCGCTGAGAACGCTGTATTTGAAAACTATCTGGACAATCACACGGATAACGAAAAATAGAACGACAGACATTGCTCATACACTTAAAGCATGCCGCGCAACCGCTCGCGAATCTTCGATTTGCCTGAAATTCTCTTGTGGGTGCGGCAGGAGAAAACTCTTTAGCGCGTTGGCCAGAAAAGATAAATTAGGCGCTCGGCCAGTAGAAGTGAACGTTAAGAAATGATCTGGTAGATCATTTTAGTGAGCTGTCGGATTGGCGGGATGGCTGAGTACAGGCCGTGCGCAAGCATCGAGAGCTGGCCGAGCGGCTACTTAAAATAACGGCTATTATAACACAGCTGCCTAAAAGGTTCAATGAGAAATAGAATATCAAACAGATGCAGGATCGTAGATAGTCCAGCGACAGCTGGTTAACATAATATGATTATAACATCAAATATGGCTGAATACACGCCATAGGCTCACCCAGAGCATAAACCATATATTGTGTTATAATATATATTATGTTAAGTATAGATCTTAAAATGACTCCTAGACTTCCACAATTCGCGCTTTACCAGCAATGTCTGATCCTTACACTTTCATCATCACCACAGACGCTCTATCACCGCTAAGATTGGATAAATCAATTAATTCAGATAAATCAATTAATTCATCAGTCAGTGGACTGACAGCCAATTGAAAATATCCCGATTAAATGGGATTCTAATTCACGTCAGAAACGGTACAACCCGCCAATCTTAAAAGCTACCCCTCTATTCGGATAGTTTAAGAATCGCTCATACTCTTTGCCGAATAGATTTTGAATTTGCAAGAACGCCTCCGCCTGCTCATTGATTTGATAGGTTCCCTCCAAACTTAGGTCAAAAATCGGATCGAGGGTTTGGGTGACGAATGTAATTGGAGATGGAGCTTTGATACCGCCAAGCGTTGTAAGTCTCACTTGTGAACTGATCTTTTCAGAATACCGCTGAAACCAATCAACAGAAAGTTTGAATTCTGACTTATACCATGCCTCGGAATACGTTTCAAGGCTGCCATAACTATAAAAATCTGCTCTAAGGTTCAAATAGGTATTTGCAGTTGACTGGAAGTTGAAATTTCCATACCAATTCAAAATAGTAACAGATTCAGGTTCAACTGCCAGAATAAAGCGAGCCGTATCATTTGTGGAGGGCATAAAGAAGGACATATTCTCAACGTTTGACAGGTTGATCCCTGAATTCAAAAAAAGTTTTGATGTGATTGCTCCTCGAATGCCCCCTCCGATTCTAGATTTAACATTTTCATGAGCCATCACAAGGCTATCATCCATAAACAAATTCTCCCGACTGATCGAGCTAAATGTAACGGGTTTTAACTCACCACTCAAGTCTCCGTAAACAGTCCACCCTTGCAACCCAGACCATTCTATTGAAATGTCAGGATAAAAGAAACTCTTCGTTCCTGTGACAATTGTATCGTTTGTTGTGGCTAGTTCCACCCCAGCTCGGATGAAGAGCTTTGATCTCTTTACTCCTACCCACGGATTGATCTTAACAAAATCCCTATTAATCGTGGCTTCACCATCGAAGGAAATTGCTCCAAGTCGAAGGTCTACCCCAGCACTCAACGTGCTATCAAATGTGTGGCTTGCATCAGCAAGAAAATCAAAATAGCGCTCTGAGCTTGCTGGCGCATTATCTCCCGTATTTTGAGTTGTTGTTCTAAATGTAGGAGTAATACTTAAATTCCAGTCATCTGCATTTATTTCTTCTAAAGTCCCTCCAATTCTTATCCTGTCAACTGAGCTTTTATCTGTAGTAATTCTATCATCTCCATCGTCGTATCCATAAAACCGAAAACCATCGGATTGCCACCCAACAGCAGGAGTGAATGCCCAATTAGGATTCTGAAACGTAGCAAAGACATCTATGTAGCTGCTCCCTGAAGCACTCTGCTTGCCTCTGATGGAGCCTGTCCCGAAGCTTTCATGATGTAAGAATGTACCCCAACTTATTTTCTTAGTTTCCTGACCTGCATATGCCGAGAGTAAGAGTGATCCGTAACTTCCAACTCCTGCTTTGAAGAAATTCTGATAGGCCAACTTATCCGATTTTACAGAATAGCTATACGGTATCAATTTCGTCTCAAAGGGCGATATATTAAATTGTGGAGAAAGCAAGTCAAATGTTAGCCGTATCGAATCTTTCTCTATATCATGCGCACCAATTGGGCTGAATAACTTATCTGCCCGTGGTAGCACGATTTCCTTGTTCTTTTCAATGATAATCTCTTCTGAACTCACCTCCCCAACAGGGTCTTGAGCTTTAGCCAGCCACCCTGATATCAACAATACAATTACTCCTAGTTTTCTCATTATTGTAGCGTGTCTTTTTCAACATCCTCTATTTGCTGTTGATCAATTTCGGAAAGTTTTATCTGGGCTTTTTGCTTAATTTTCTGATCTGGAAAGTTTTCAATCAAGGAACTAAGTGTTGCTTTGGCTTGTAATAATTCATTCATTTTCAGATAGTTATCAGATATTAATAAAAATGATAATCCAACCCAATCCTGATATGCGGCATAATTTGAATTCAGTTGAAAAAGGGTCTCCAAAGATTGTTGATGTTGATCCTGACTAAATTGGAGTTCTGCAATCCTATACTTTGCTTCTGCGGCTAGTTCATCTGTTGTTCCATTGATTACTTTCAGAAATTCGTCTGTTGCTCTATTGTAATCCCTCTTACTAGCCAAAGATTTGCCAATAAACAAAGTAGCCTGATTTTCGGCATTAGACGGCTTCCAACTTGCAATTACAATATCCTTGGCTGCTTCAATAGATGCATCCCAGTTTTCTAGTTGATAATAAGCCTTCATTAATCCTTCGTTGGCGAGATATTCTTCTTTTCTGTTTTTGCTATGATTGGCTAGCAGATTATAATTTTCCACTGCTTCCCTCCCCTGTTCGGTCTCTAGCAATAGCCTGCCTCGTTTGTCCAATGACCGATTCAAGTATCTGGAAGGAGCCATTGCGATGATCTGCTCATAGTACCTATTCGCTTGTGTCAGGCTTCCATTTCTCTGATTAGCGTCCGCCAAATAGTAGATGATGTCTTCTTTGAATGCTCCTTTCGAATTTTTTGCAAGGAGGGTTTCAAATTGTGAAATTGCCTTGGTGTAATTCTGAGCAAAATACAAGTTCTTAGCCTGCTCAAATTCTATCGATTCTAAACTCGAATCATCTGGATATGCCTCTTTGTAGAGAGCAAGGTAATTTTCAAAATCAATGGATTCTCCCTGTTTTTGTAACTCCTGGATACCTAGAAGTGCATTCTGCGCTGCAGGATGGCTGATATGATTGTCTAGGACAAATAGGTAATCTTTGCTCGCCTTGCTATAATCGGACTGATTGAAATAACAAAGACCTCTTTTGAGACGTGCATACGGAGCTAAGTTTTCGTCAGCATAATGCTTGATAAAATTACTGAATACATCTTCTGCTTTGGAGAAATTTGCATTTTCGAAATAGCTCATTGCAGACTGAAACATCGCATTATCTCGATAAGTTGAATTATCCATTCTAACCACCTGTTCGAAGGAAGTGACAGCTTCGCTTGTACGAGCATTTAATTGATGGATCAACCCAATCTGGAAAAAGAGATAATCCTGTGCAACATTTTTCCCTTTTAGAGAATTATAACCTGAAAGTGCTTCACTATAGTTCTTGAGCGCATAATTACAATCAGCGATTCGTAAAGACGCATCAGAATCAAATGAATGTCCACCTCCGGCTTTTCGTAGAAAGGTTTGAAAATAATTTTTGGCTTGCCCGTAGCTTTGTTCATTATACGTGAGATAACCAAGTCCATATTCGGGAAGTGGATTTGCCCCATCAATGGATCGAGCTCTTAAATAAGATGTCTTT
>JAAEPI010000442.1 GCA_024232835.1 Cytophagales bacterium | reverse complement strand
TGCAGAAATGGCATTACTTTCAGCAAAAGAACAAGCTGAAGTAGCCAACCAGGCAAAAACCCAATTCCTGGCCAATATGAGTCATGAAATCCGTACTCCTCTCAATGCCATTGTGGGTTTTAGTCAAATTCTCACACACGAGGCAAAAACCTTATCGCTTTCAGACGATATACAGGATTACATTCATACCATTCAACTGAGCGGCAATAATTTATCCGAGTTGATCAATAACGTTCTGGATTTAGCCAAAATCGAGGCCGGGAAAATTTCGGTTTTTCCGGAAACCGTCAACTTAAAACTGTTGGTCCAGGGGGTTTATCATATCAATAAAGCGGCGGCTAGCCAAAAACAAATCAATTTCACCTACAACTTTTCTCCTGGGTCACCGGAGTTTATCACCTCAGACCGCCAGAAACTCAATCAAATCCTGATAAATCTGCTCAGTAATGCCATCAAGTTTACTCCTGAAAACAAAAAGGTGGCTCTTAGAACTAAAAGAGAGGATAGTGTCCTTGTTTTTGAAGTGGAAGATGAAGGAATTGGCATTCCGGAGAAAAGACAAAAGACGATCTTTGAAGCATTTGAACAGGTTGACCAGAGCACAAGCCGCCGATATGGCGGGACTGGCCTGGGATTAGCGATCACCAGGCAAATGGTTGAATTATTAGGAGGAACGATTCACGTGAAAAGTGAGCGGTCCGACAATGGAGGTTCGACCTTTACAGTCCGGATTCCCCTCGTTGAAGCACCTGCGGAAGATCTTCTTCAGGAAACATTGGATTGGGACAAATACCACTTTTCTAAAAACAATCGCATCCTGGTGGTTGAGGACAATCTCGCCAATCAAAAAATGATTCGGGTTTTATTCAGGAAATTGGGATTAGAGGTAGAACTCGCCAACAATGGACAGGAAGGAATTGAGCAAACATTACGCCTAGTCTCAGAGGGAACCCCGCCGGATTTGATCCTGATGGATATTCATATGCCCGGCATGGATGGTTTTGAGGCTAGTCGACAAATTTGCCTCCATCCTCAAGGCATGAATATTCCCATTGTGGCCTTGTCTGCTGAAGGTTTCAAGCATCAGCAGGAACAAGCGCAGACAACGGGAATCGTTGAATATCTGCTCAAACCTCTTCAGTTCCATAAACTTCTGCCGATCCTTGCCAAATATCTGAAACAGGATCATGCTATTGAAGCGGAAGGCACTACTCCAGTAGAATCAACTCCCAAGCTTCCTTTACCGGAAAAGATAAAAGAGGAAATTCTCAAAGAATTCGAGGTACTTTCGGGGATATCGCCTTATCTCTTTAACCGGATCAACCGACAAACTCAAAAAATGATCAAGCTTTGCAGAGACACGGATGGCTGCCCCTATGATTCACCTTATTTTGAAATCTTACAAAAAATCCGGAAAGCGTCTAAAAGCAGTAATTCTGAGAAAATTCCACTACTAATCAGTGAGGTGCAAAATGTCTAATATTCTTATTGTTGATGATGATCTAAATTTGCTCAATCACGTGACCATCCTGTTGGAATCCTTCGGGTATTCCATAGAGACCTTGAGTGAATCCAAATTTTTATTTCAGGTGTTGGAGGAAATTTCAGTGGATTTGATCCTTTTGGATATTCACATGCCCGGGAATGATGGTGTGACCATGCTTAAGCAATTAAAAGAACATCTCGATTATCAGACGATCCCGGTTATCATGTTAACCGCTGATGTAGAAAGCGCGACACTGGCAAATTGCTTTAAGGAGGGAGCGGTAGACTACATTACCAAACCTGTTGATGAATTAGTAATGAAAGCCAGAGTGAGGTCTGCATTGACAATACAGGAACATTTGAAAACGATTCAGCAACAACGGGATTGGTTGGAGGTAACGCTTTCCAGCATCGGAGATGCAGTGATCGCCACCGATACAGACGGCAGAGTAACCTTTATGAACAAGGTGGCGGAAGAACTGACAGGGTGGAGTCTTCAAGAGGCGCAGGGACAAAAAATTGATGGTATTTTTAATATTATCAATGAGCAAACCCGGCAGAAAGTTGAAAATCCTGTAAAGCGGGCACTACAAGAGCGTACAATTGTTGGATTGGCTAACGATACAATATTAATATCACGAGATGGTAAAGAAATTCCCATTGATGACAGCGGTGCTCCCATTCAAAGTAAGGATGGTTTGTTGGGGGCGGTATTGGTATCTCGTGAAATTACCGAGCGCAAGCAGGCAGAAGGCGCGTTACGGAGGTCTGAGGAAACATTAAATACGTTTATGGATTCCGCCACGGATGATTTCTTTATTTTTGATTCAAACCTGGACTACCTAAAGGCTACACATCCGGAAAATTATAAACGTACAC
>JAAEPI010000441.1 GCA_024232835.1 Cytophagales bacterium | reverse complement strand
GGAGGATGCGCTGCGGGAGAGTGAAGATTTCCTAAAAGAAGCACAGCGTATTGCGAATATGGGGAGTTGGATTTGGGACTTGAAAACGAATGATGTCATCTGGTCCGATAATTTATGTTTGATGCATGGGATGAAACCTGGAGAGTTTGACGGGCAATTTGATACGGCTATGTCTTTGATCCATCCAGATGATTTAGAGTCAGTCCAGAAAAAGATTCAACAGTTGCTGGATGGAAAACAACCAATTGAATTCGAGTACCGCATTATCGCAAGAAATGGGGTTGTAAAGGTTGTCCGGGGTTTTCAACGGTTGGCTTTTGATGATGAAGGCAACATCGTTCGAATGGTTGGAATCCTTCAGGACATCACCGAACGTAAGCGGGCGGAGGAGGCAATCCAAAGATTAAATTCGCTACTATCCTCCATTATCGAGAGTCCTGATAATATTATTATTTTTGTTCTGGATGCGAGTTACAATTATTTGAGTTTTAACATAGCTCATGCAAAAGAAATGAAAAAAGTATATGACGCCGATATTGAGAT
>JAAEPI010000440.1 GCA_024232835.1 Cytophagales bacterium | reverse complement strand
TCTGGGTCGGAAACATCTACGTTTGCGAAGCAAACTTTATTCGATACCCCGACGGCTCTGCCTCGGGGCTGTTCATGGTTTTCCTGCACTTCGAAATATGTCTTCGGCATTTTTCCTGTTAGTCTCAGGCCCATCATCCCTGCCAAGGCATAGTACTTCACAAGCTTCAGCTCGAAGTATGCTTATACATCTTCGCCTCGCCCGTTCGTATCTAATGCGCCTGAGACTTTCTCAGCAGACCCTATTTAGTCTTTAATATTTCAGAGACATTTTTCTTGATCTTTACGCAAAGATCATCTAATGGGAGATCGTTCACGTCCTTTCCAAACGGATCCTCTATTTCTTCAGAGATAAGCTCCACACTCATTAAGAAGTAAAAAGCTAACATCACCAATGGTGTTGTCCAATAGCCAAAAACCCAAACGAAACTTACGGGAAGGGTGATTGAATAAATGAACAAGAATTTCTTAATGAACATGCTATAGGAATAAGGAATTGGCGTGTTTTTAATTCGCTCGCAAGCGCCAATTACATCAATGAATCCTTTCAGTTCTTTGTCCACAAGGAAAAGCTCATGATCACTAATATGACCTTCCTTATGGGCTTTCATCACTCGTTCATATATCATGTCGTTGATGATGTTAGGTCTGTGCTTACTTTCTATTATTCGATCTTTTACCTCTGGATTTGTCAGATCCAGTTCTCCCACCAATCGACTGTCTCTCAAATGTTCCTTCATGGAAAAACAGATATTTGGAATCATTTTTAAGAAAAATCTCCTGTCATCAATGCTTTCCTTCGGGAGAAAATTATTGAACTTAATTGCTAAGTGCCTTGCATCATTTACAAGTTTGCCCCAAAGCTGTCGTCCTTCCCACCATCTGTCATAGGCCGTGTTTGTTCGTATGACTAGAAAAAGCCCTAAAATCACTCCTAGAATTGAGTGAAACGCTACATTCCCCTCAAACTCAAGTTCGAACACATCTAGAACCAAGAAGGCAAACACCGCACTAGACAATCCCGAAAATAGTATTAACGGCATTAGTTGCCGTATTACATATTGGCTGTATACATCGAATATGAGAGAGAACCAAGATTTGGGATTATACTGAATCATGTGGTGTGAAGATAGGTAAAGACCCTTAAAAGGTCATAGCAGCTCTTTTTTGAGTTTATTGATTCTTTGAAACGATTCATTAATTCTTTTGGTTGATATTTCTCCATTCAACACACTTTTCTTGATCACTCCGTGGATATATTCTACAGTGATCTTTTCAGTTAGCTCGGTGTTGTTCGCAAATGTTAGAATGTCAACTCCCGCATTAATACTCAGCACAATTGCTTCTTCAAAACCAAAATGTTTACTAATGGCGTGCATCTGCAAGTCGTCCGAAATTATCACCCCTTTATATCCCATGAAATCACGTAGAAGTTCTGTCATAATCTTTTTTGAAAGTGTGGCGGGTTTCCGTGACTCATCTAGCCTCTCATTTACAATATGGGCTGTCATAATCGCTTGAATATTGCCAGAATCTATCAATGATCTATAAGGGAAAAGTTCCTCCCATTTCCAGCTGCTCGAAACATCGGCGATTCCCAAATGCGTGTCACTTGCTGAACTTCCATGGCCGGGGAAATGCTTCAAAACATTAATTAACCCATACTTTTTTTGTTCGTCAACCATTAAATCCGCATGCTTAGTTACCAACTTGTAATCCTCTGAATAACTACGCTCTTTGTTTCCGATGACGGGATTATTAGGATTTATATTGACATCCACGTTGGGGGCCAGGTTCATGTTAATTCCCAATTTCATCATCATTCGAGCTGATTGCCCTGTGTAATATTGGGTACTGTCTTGGTTGTCTAAATCACCCAAGCACTGGGCACTGATCGTCCAGGGAAATCCATATTTAGGTTTCAATCGATTCACCCTGCCTCCCTCTTCGTCAATTGAAATCAAAACTGGGGAAGGAGCAATTTCCTGAATATATTTCGTGATTTTGTTTAGCTGCTTAAATGGATGCCGCTTGTTAATATGTTTCTCGAATAAAATAACCCCGCCGAGCATACCGTTTTGAATAGACCGAAACATGGGTTGGGACTTATCCAATTTGGTAAAGTCGTCCAATCCCATCATGATCATTTGTCCAATCTTGATGTCCAATGAATCAGTCTGAGCAACTGCCATGCAGGGCAATAGCCATACCCAAAGTAATAGTTTCTTCATTGAACAGTAATGTCAATTATTCGTTTAACAATTTCGCTAAAATAGGTCCCACTATCTGGACCATACCAATTCATTGTTCTGGTTTCATATTTTGCCATATCGTACCAATCATCTTTGGTCACGTATCCGATGTATCCGCCATTAAAGGATGTGATTATTAGATTCAATCCTCTTTCTGAAGCATAATTATAAAGTGGCACAGACAGCTCCCCTGAAAAATCGCATGGTAATCCAACCATAAGTGTGTTCCCTAACTTCAAAATCGAAATTTCAGCATCATAGCTTCCAAACATGGCTCTAAAAAGCCAAGGTCTCATTGCCAAATTCTCTGAAATTTTAGCTTGGGGTGGTCGCAATGGAACCTTTAAACGATATGCTGTCAGATCCATCCTGTTTTTATCAACGACACCTATTCTGGACAATAAGGATACTTGCTCGGCCAAGGCACTACCTATCTTCTTAGCTTTCTCACTTTCTTTGAGACCCTCTGCAAATGGTTTCATACTACCAACAGCCCCGGCTAAGTAAATCGAGAAATTTATGAGAGAATCTTCGACTAATTTGGAATGGTAGTAAGATGGAAAGTCTCCACTGAGGGCTCTTGATTTACTAGTAAAACACGTTGCATGTGCCGAAAAAACACTCAATGTAGCGATACCATATTTACTTTGAATCAATACATTCCTCATCCACGAATCTTCATCTCCATCTTTAATCAATCTGTTTTTAACATGCACCCCCATTTCATTTCTAACATGGGTCATTGCAGCTGGAGTGAGGCCTTCAGAAGCTTGCTTTATGGCTTCTACCATCTGGTCAATAATAAGATCCTGGGTTGCCTGATTGAATTTACCAGAAAACAGTTTTCCAGCAATTCCGGCTGCCCAACCGCCAATACTGGAATGGGTGTGCGTCGCTCCAAGAAAGACGTCATTTCTACCCCACCCCATTTCCGAAATCTTCTGATGAAATCCTGACATCACTTCGGGATGAATAATTAGTAAATCTGCTGAAAGTATGGCTATTCTATTCAGACCATTGTCTAGAACGACTGCTCTCACAAATACTGAGTCTAGAATTTGATCGAATTTCTTCGGGTCACGAGCTCCATATCCCGCTAGGGGAATTGTGTCATTTGGTGTAATTGACACTTTAGCGAAACCAACCATCAGCGAGTCTCCAACCACTGAGCTACTATACTCTCTCTCCAAAGAATCTAGCCTTTGAGTCATCTGATCATAAAAGATGAATTCCTGATAAGGAGAGCGATCCAAAGGGACGATCAAGCAAATGGAAAAGATCAGTAATAAGACGAGGAAATATAAAAGTGCTTTTAAAATTCTTCTACCCATTGAGATGTGAAATTATAGTAACTACTCCTTTTCGTTTGAGAAATCCGGTTTGGTTTTGCCATCAAACAAAAAAAGCGGGTTGAAGCTCGCTCTTTATTCAAAATTAAATCCTTTCAATTAAATCCTTTTCTCGCCAGATACGCTTCGTTGTTTGGTTTACGCCCTCTGAAGTTGATGTACATCTGCATGGCATCAATTGTTCCTCCTTTAGATAAAATGTTATCTCTATATGCATCCGCTGTGGCTTTGTCAAACAGGCCATTCTCTTTGAAAGCTGCGAAAGCATCCGCGTCCATCATCTCAGAGTTGAGGTAACTATAGTATCCTGCAGAATAACCACCGGTAATGTGTCCGAAATAACCCGTTCGATAGCGAGGTACAATGGCATCAATCAATCCAATCTCATCCATTGCAGCTTTTTCAAATTCATTAATGTCACCAGTAATAGGCTCAGTAATCGTATGAAAACTCATGTCCAAATAAGATGCAGCCATGTACTCTACCGTTGCAAATCCTTGATTGAAAGTGCCGGCCTTCTTGATTTTTTCTACCAATTGGTCAGGCATCACTTCGCCTGTTTCATAATGGAAAGCATAGAGTGCCAGCATCTCTGGTTCAAACACCCAATTCTCCATCACCTGAGATGGGAATTCAACAAAATCTCTTGGTGTTGATGTTCCTGAAATTGACGGATATACGCATTCGGAAAGCAAACCATGGAGCGCATGACCAAATTCATGGAACAATGTGGTAGCATCATCTTGTGAAAGCAACGAAGGTTTCCCTTCAGTGGGCTTAGTAAAGTTTCCTACATTATAAATGATAGGAATCACATTTTCACCGTCCATATTGCTTTGCTCTCTGATGTTATTCATCCAAGCACCCCCGCGCTTGCTTGTCCGGTAGAACCAATCTGAGAGATATACACCAACCAATTCACCCTTCTCATTTTTCACTGTATAGGTGTGAACATCCTCATGGTATTTTGGGATATCTGTTTGCTCTTCGAAGGTCAAGCCGAATAATTTGTTTGCTAGAATAAAAGCTCCATTGACCACATTGTCAACTTTCAGATATGGTCTGATCTCTTCCTGATCCAAATTGTATTCCTTCATTTTAATTTTCTCCGCATAGTACCACCAATCCCATGGTTTAATTTCAATATCCAGCCCATCTTCTTCTGACATTTTCTTCATTGAATTTCGTTCCTCCTTAGCTCGTTGTATAGCCGCTGGCCAAATATCGCCTAACAAATCATACACCTTGTCAGGGGTATCAAGCATTCGCTCTTGCAAAACATAGTGTGCGTGCGTTTCATACCCAAGAAGATTAGCTTTCTCTAGACGCAAGTTTGCCATCTCCTTGATGATATCCTTATTGTCCAGCTCGTCCTTATTATCACCACGCATAATGTATCCTTTCTTCAGCGTTTCTCGATGTGCTCGATTTTCCGAATAGGTGATAAATGGGTATAAGCTTGGTCTATGAGTGGTGAACAAATATTTGCCCTCGTACTCACGCTCCTTTGCAGCTTCGGCCGCTGCAGTCTTGACACTATTTGGGAGGCCTGCTAAATCATCTCCATCTTCCAGCAGGAGTTCAAATTTATTAGTTTCATTAAGTAGATTTTCACTGAATTGCACCGAAAGAACAGATAGCCGCTCGTTTAATTCTCGCATTTTAGATTTATCATCGTCATCAAGTGCTGCACCTGCTCTCACGAATCTGCGATAATAATTTTCCAGTAATTTGTTCTCTTCTTGTGTGAGTTGCAAAACCTCCCCCAAGTTGTAGAGTGACTTCACTCGCTGAAAGAATTTATCATTGAGATAAATATTATCACTATGGGCTGACAACTTTGGACTAACAACCCTTTGGATTCCTTGAAGCGAGTCATTTGTATGTGCCCCGCTTAGCGTGTAAAAAACGGAAGCCACTTTGCTCAGAAGCTCACCTGACTTCTCATATGCTTCGATGGTGTTTTCAAAAGTCACATCGTTCGTGCTGTTCGCAATAGCATCTACTTCTTCTATTTGTTGGCTTATGCCATCCTCGAATGCCACCATATAGTGTTCATCCGTGATCTTGTCAAAAGGCGGTACACCATACGGTGTATCATATTCCTGATAAAATGGGTTGTCCGACATGTCTTTAGGTGATTCTTTTTGGTCTCCACATGCGGCAATTAGTAGCGCACAAATAATAGGGATAATAGCTCTTTTCATCGCTCTTTTTTTGGTTAATGAGATGGCAAATCTAAGTAACCATATATTAGGGCATACCATTATTTCATGAACGGTCGCTATGAGACACCAAATGGCTCAATTCTCATGGTTGTTTAGGTAACAGATTATTTTAATATGAATAATTGAGTTATTTGAGCTTGGCTTCAATTACAGAAACACTCTCACGAACCACAAGAATTGTATTGCTAAGCTGTACTTTAGAATGATTCACGTTGAGTGTTTGAAGCGCTTCGATCTTATCTACGTTCACGATTACTTTCTTCCCTTCCAGAGATGTCAATTTAATTAGCTTCATTGTCGTGATAATTTACAACGAATTAAGAGAAAAATAATCAATATTCTTATCGATCTACATCTATTAAGTTTGCATAATGCAAACTAAACCCACTAAAGCTGAGATAGAACAAGCGCACAAGCGCATTCATCCATTTGTTCACAAAACGCCGATTTTAACTTCGACATCTATCGATAAAATCGCAGGTTGTTCGCTGTTTTTTAAGTGTGAGAATTTCCAAAAGGTAGGTGCCTTCAAGATGAGAGGAGCGGCAAACGCAGTATTTTCCGTATCTCCACAAGATCGTGTCAACGGATTTGCCACACATAGTTCTGGTAATCATGGACAAGCAGTTGCGAAAGCGGCACGGCTGGCTGATGTGCCTGCATACGTCGTGATGCCACACAATTCTATCAAGGTTAAAATAGAGGCTGTAAAAGGATATGGGGCTGAGGTGGTTCTTTGTGAACCAAATGATAGATCCCGGGAAGACACGTGTAATGACCTTATTGAGAAAACCAATGCTCGCTTTGTTCATCCATTTGAAGATTCCCGAATTATTGCCGGCCAAGCAACTGTTTCAAAAGAACTCATCGAAGAGGTTCCCAATCTCGACGTTCTCACCTGCCCAATTGGAGGAGGAGGACTTGCGTCGGGTACATGTCTTTCTGCTAAGCATTTTTCTCCTTCTACAATAATCATTGGCACAGAACCAGAAGCCGTCAATGATGCCTATCTCTCCTTTCAAAAAGGACAGATAGATGCGGGAAATCTTAAGTATACGGTTGCGGACGGGCTAAGAACTACTATTGGAAACTTGACTTTTGAGATAATCAAACAATATATGGACAGCATTCTTACTGTATCAGAAGATGAATTAATAGATGCCATGAAACTTGTTTGGGAGAGAATGAAAATCCTGATCGAGCCATCGAGCGCAGTTCCTCTCGCTGCAATACTGAAACACAAGGAGAGATTTGAAAATAAACG
>JAAEPI010000439.1 GCA_024232835.1 Cytophagales bacterium | reverse complement strand
CAAGAAATGTGTCAGGTTCAGTGACATAATAGAAGAACGAATCCTAGAGGAAGTAAGAAAATCACCAGAACCAAAAGATCAAGCCAGCACATCACACAAAAACAAACAGGGGTTCAAGAGCACAGATTCCTACTTCTACAAGGTCTCTGATACTGAAATGGAAGCTGACCCCTTAACTGGTGTAGTTGGTGAAGGTGCTACTATTCTAATGTATGGCACAAATAACAATATCCAATCAATGGGAAGTCAAGAGAAGAAGACTTACATACGCCTAGGTCCTTCTGAGATTCCGGTCATGGTAGAAGATCTACAGTTGACCGCATTAATTGACACTGGATCCACACTGACAATATTGGCATCCAAAGCAGCCAAAAGGCTAGGAATTACACAATTGGCACCCCCAAGACAAACAACTGCCAGATCCATGACAGGACATACTCTAAGTTTCCAGGGTAGTAAGAATGTTAAGATGAAAATAGGAGACACCGAATTTCATCATGAGATTCATGTGGCACCTGACATCACTTCAATTGGCTATGACTTAATTTTGGGCACAGACCTGTTGAAGCATATGCCACCATTTACCATTAATTACAGAAATGGAACTGCAACTTTCAATAATAAGACTTTACCCCTTGGAACACCCACTCCACTCAGAAAAGTTAACTTGGTTAATGGTATTTTTATGCATGGAATTTCGACACCGCGGATTTTGATGTATTATGCAATTGTTCAAGCCGCCGTTCGATACAGAATTAGCAACAATCAATTGACAGAAATCGATACCGTCGTAATGTGGGTTTCTCACTATGCCAGTCAACACTTGGCTGAATGGTTGTTCCATAATGATGATTTCCTTTTCTCTACCGATGGAGGTCTAACAACCAACTGCGCAATTTTGTGAAGGGTTCACTGGTAATCCCTATGAAACCAGAAGATTCCAATTTATTTCGATTTGCTATAATTGTTTCACTAATCTGAAACAATTTCTGCACTCCTATCCGCGTCCTTCTTATTATGAGATGATTCATCTGGTGTTCGGGTCCGTTTTATTTGGTAGTGCCATTATGGCGTCCATGACACTTGACGCCGTCGTTTGCGAAGTTACCCCTTATGACATGGTTGTTGAAATTTCCTCATGGGCGTTGGAAGTTTTGTCCGAATCGGGGATTCTGATATACGGAACGAAAGGTCTCGTTAATTCGAGCACCGAAATTACACCACCAAATCCACACCCACATCAACCATGGACTTTTGAATATGCCAAGTCAGAAAAGTGTCAGATTTTGAATCTGTCTACCTTAGATGGGTATGACGTCAGAGGCTGTCAGTGGATTGTATGCACTTTGGTCATGCGCAATGCACATCCGCGCATCAAAGGTGTGGGCATTTGGATGGCGTTTCGACGCAAAGCCAGACACACAAAAGGTCGAATTCGTACTCCAGAATGTTCCAAAGGCGATATGGTCTGCTATCCCAGAGCATTCCAATCTCGACAGGAGTTCACTGACTGTCGTTCCGGAACATTAGTGCGATTTTTTG
>JAAEPI010000438.1 GCA_024232835.1 Cytophagales bacterium | reverse complement strand
GGTCAGCCTTGAGTAAAAAATGACCACCATTGACGAAACCTACTTTGTCAACATGATCAGACAGGAAATATTTGCTTGCAGAACAAGGAAGCTTCAGGGATGAAACAGCACAGAACATTCCACTTCCAGAAAACGAAGATGAATTGACGGAGATCAGTGGCCCAGTGAGGAGTCATGCGCTGATCAAGGACCAGAGTGCGAAATTTGTTCGAACTATTTCCAGGATCTTTACGAAGAGTTACGGATAGTAAATTCAAACATGTCCACGTAATTTCGTACATTAATTATTTTATCATTCTCATTGAACTATTTATAATATTTGACAAGTGTTCATGATCGAGAAGTAAGCATAATCTTGTCAAAATTCATCGTAGGATAGTATGTGATACTCTATCGGTTCACAAGGCTCAAAATGTTCGATTTTTCATGACCTCATTTCTTGACGGTCCCTAATCCGCATGTTCCCATTGTCCAACGACATAAAAAGCAAAGGTAACAACTTTGATTGATGGTACCTTTACCCCACTTATT
>JAAEPI010000437.1 GCA_024232835.1 Cytophagales bacterium | reverse complement strand
CCACACACATTCCGAACAAGCTCCACACACGCTCAGAACAAGCTCCACACACATTCCGAACAAGCTCCACACACATTCAGAACAAGCTCCACACACATTCAGAACAAGCTCCAGAGTCAGCTCCAGCTGCTCAGCCCCTCGTGAGCAATTGCAACCCCCACTTTATCATTGGCATCGGCGAATGCCGTCTCGATCAGTTCACTTTCAATTTCAATTAAATTCACATGTTGTAAGTGATATAGTTGCTTTGCAACACTTCATTGGTTTTCACCTGGGACAGTTTTGGCGGGAAATTTGAATTTTCAAATTTTTTGTGGATGGTTTTTTTGGTTTGTTAAACATGGAATCCAATACATCTTTTTTGCACATATTCAACAAATAGCACAGCATCAATAGCCAAATGGCATGGTAGCACAATTATTAATAATCACCCTTTTGTCATACGCAACTTTGTATGTTTTCTTAACAATTTTGGTTACAATGGATCTATCACCCATTCTCTCAATTTTCCTTTGCACAACTGAACAACTGTCCTTCTGTCTTGTAGCTGCATAATTCTTCACCATTTTCACCATGCTATTGAAGCTGATGTGTTTTTTTGCAATACTGTCCATTCTAAGCCCCCTTATTTTGATAGTGCTATACAACTTTCCATCCATCATATATTTATATCCATATTGCTTGGGTCCTGCAGCCACAAACTCTACTATTCTCTTCCCTTCTATTTCATTGGTTAACTGTCCCAGATAGTCTCCTAGGGGCAATTTTGTAGTGTCTTCTACTCTTGTTAAGTAAACTACTGAGTCTGTGTCATAATATATGACTCTTTCCTGTAGTAGCTCCAAACAATCATACAGCTTTAGTCTTGCCTGTGATGTGGTATAGGCTGCAATCACAGGGTTTGTGCTCATTGTCACCTCTTCAAACCCTTCTACTTTTCTATGGGTAATGCAAACCATCTCATCTGATATGGCCTGCATATTTATCACTTCATTTCCTGGATCCAATACTAGCTTGAAATACTCCTCTGGCTTTGTGCAATAGCTCTGCTTTGGCAAATTGTTCCTTTGGCCAAATTTTCCCCAGAATGAATTTAGACACAGCTTGGCTACTTGTCTTAGCCCAGCATTGAACTCCACTTTGGTTGCATCCAGACATATCCCCTCATTTTCCTCATACAATTTGATATATTTGTCCATATCCTCATTACTCTTTACCCATAATGGCCAGCCATTTGCTTCTTGCTTGAGCTTCAGGAAACAATCAATATATTTGTTGAATAATCCTGATTCTTCAGCCCCATTGTAGCTGGCCCACTGTTCATAGTGCCATACTTCATAAACTTTCACAACCCTGTATCCCAGATCTAGGGCCTTGTATAACTCTAGGGTTGTCCAGCAACCATGCAACTGCCTCTCTTCATCACTATGAGTACATGGCTGTATATTCCTTTCTTCAACACATGCAGCACATAATGGGAATGTCAGCTTATTTCCACTTCGAAATGGTAGTACTGGGTGGTACAACTTTCTTGGTGCAGCAACACAACACTTGATTAATCCCTCATATGGATGGTGTTCCTTTGTTGGAATTTCCAGATCAGCTACTAGCACTTGTGGGTGACCAACTGGAAACTTCCCATATTTGCACACCCATGGATACAAACTTGTGTAATCCACATATCCAATTTCCTCTCCAGGCTTACATCTGTGGTATAATTTTGTTGCATTTGTCCTCCCTCCAAAAAATGCTTCTCTTGGGTCAATTGGTGATGGAATCTCTAATGAATTGAATTGGGCAGCTACT
>JAAEPI010000436.1 GCA_024232835.1 Cytophagales bacterium | reverse complement strand
TTATCTCAGTTAACTGTATATGAAGTGATTGAGAAGAACTGATCTCTTTTAAAATACCTTTCAATATAAAATACCAACGGATTCAAAACAATCAATACTCCCCCAATCAGTTGATTGAAATATTAAACGATTGAGAAGAACTTATTTCGTTGACAGTGGCTTTTAGAATCAAATGATTGAAAATAAACAACTTCCTCATTCAATAAGGGAAGTATGCTGAGAGAACTTAGGAAGAACCTTCATCTCAGTTGGTGCAAGAAGAGGTATTGTATTGCCGCTGTGATCATCTTGGATATCACATTCACTATCGTGGGTATGGACCATCACCTATTGAATAGGGGAAAGCTTTAGATGAACATTCCTTCAAAAACTATAGAGACAACATTTGATTTAAACCTGTATAAATAATGAAATTCAAACGTGCCTTTTCGTTCAATAGGCGTTCCATGCCAGACGACATCTGCCCATCCTTTCGAAAGATAATTTCCAACCGCTTACGATTCGATGTCTTCATGCAGTTGCATAAACGGCCGATAGAAGCATACAGACCTCTCTTTGTACCTGATTTTATATGTATTTTTGTTACCCAGCTCGGAAATCCTAGAAATCAAAGCAGGAGTTCAAAAGTGATCGTGATATGGATGGATACAACTCATAAAAGCTTACGGAGGCCTCACTCTTCTTGTATTTCTTCTTCTTGAGCCACAGGACCGCTCGTCGACATTGGGCTTAAAAAAAAAAAAAAAAAAAACAGCTGCCATAGTAATATTGGTTAAAATTAGGAGCAGATCGACAACTGAATTACAAATCGCAAAGCCATGGTATTTTCACCTGCCTTTCAAGGGAGCTATCGCCGTGGGAGTTCATGGTATTCGTGCCAAAGTTGGGAGTATGAGCTCCTCCACACAGATGGAGCATCGTGTGGGTTGTTGACTCCTTCTCGATGTTATAATCTGAGAGGGTGAGATGGTCTTCCAGCTGATTTCCTGAAAATAACAGGCGCTGTTGATAGAAGGAATGCCCATCACGTTCTGGACCTTTTTTTTTGTCTTCGCTGTTGTGTCGCTAAGCTCCACATCAAGGATTGTATATTTTCCTGTGAACCACCCTCCTCCTCAACCTAGGTCAAGGACACGTATACACGAATTTAAAATGAGATAACTAGCTGAATGGAGGCTTAACATATCAACTAATCGAATGGCTAGTTGGCAGTTTTATGATCCAATTCAGTGATCGATTTACTGATAGTCCTGCCCCCTCTCTCATCGGATCATTATAAACAGATAGTCCTGGACCCCTTCTCATTGGATCATTTTTAACTGATAATTATTATCCTCTCTATTTGAATCATTTCAAAAATATAGTCACCCCACCCCGCTTCTGACTGGATCATCGAGTACTGATCCTCCCCCCCCCCTCTGCTTGGATCATTAGGGACTGATAGCTCCCATCCTTTCCTTTTGGTTGGACAATTGAATACTGATGACTTCACCCTCTCTGACTGGATCAATGAAAATTCATAACCAGCCGGTCAATAAACCAATATGTAAATATTTACAACT
>JAAEPI010000435.1 GCA_024232835.1 Cytophagales bacterium | reverse complement strand
CATCCCCACTCGGTGGTCATAAGTGTTTGTTGATATCCACGATCCTTCCATTGTACTTCTTTGCCAAAATAATGATCGCTTGCGTGCATGGCACAATTAGCAATGGTCCTGCTCCAGTATCGGGTATAACTCGAAAAGTCACTCCTTTAATCTTGAGTTTCATCGTCGGCACTTCCACACATTGGATAGGCAAAGCTTCTTCTTCTGGGTTTGGTGCCCATGTCTCCACCACTTGCCTCAATTTGCTGTTCTTTGCCATGAAAATATTCAATGCCGGCAGTTCCTTCTGAAATCGATCAATCATTTTATCCTCTTCCAACAAAATCGAGTTGCTTTTATCTGGTGAAGACTTTTCCTGGCGGAATCGATCTATCATTCGGTTTTCCTCCAATATCAGCTGGTTATTCTCCAATTGCTCGATTTCCTCCATAATGATGTGTCCGGCTTTATTGTTCCCTCATCTTTTGACTTTCGCCCAAGCCAAATTCACTTCTTCCTCCAAAAATTGATAAGGTGATTGTTTGATACTTTCTGCATTCATTTCCCTTGCTTTCCCATCACAGTTGAATGGGGTAGAGTGCGCCTGCACTTCTTTCAAAGGGAAATGCTTAGCATTTTGCTTTTTGCAGCACTCGAGCACCTTTTGAGGGATGTTGCTCTTCCCTGCGTCCTCACAAAAATCCAAATTTT
>JAAEPI010000434.1 GCA_024232835.1 Cytophagales bacterium | reverse complement strand
ATAAGAAAGACCAGTAATATTAATGAGATAATAACTGAGGACTTTGGTACTCGCTTTAATTACTCTATATTCATAAAATTTTAATACAAAAAAGGAGCCAACAGGCTAATGCCGATCAGTTAAGAAAATGATCGGTTGACCGATCCAAACGATCATGCAAAATCCGTAGTTAGGAAACTAGCTACGGATTTTTTTTGTGAATTTTGAACAAGCATTACAAACAACACTTGAAGAAGGCACTCGATACCATACCTTTGAAAAGTTATCAGAAATTCTCTCTCCTGAGATTATCGAGCAAGGGTTTCAACAAGCAGGAATCGCAACAGTACGCAAACGCAGGTTACCTCTTGAGGCTGTTTTATGGTCAGTCATTGGTATGGCATTGTTTCGAAAAGAGTCGGTTTGGAATATCGCCAATAAACTAGATATCATGCTACCGGGCAAGAATCAGCTTGTTGCTCCAAGTGCAATGGTTCAAGCGAGACAGCGCTTAGGTGATGAATCGGTAAAACAAGTTTTCAACAAATCAGCTGAATTGATGTACAAGCAAGAAACATTTGAAACATGGAATGGTTTAAATTTATTAGCTGTAGATGGTGTTGTTTGGCGAACAGCTGACTCTCCTGACAACCGTAAAGCATTCTCTTCTGGCAGTAATCAATATGGCGAAACAGCCTTTCCTCAAATACGCATGGTCTGTCATATGGAATTGACTAGTCATCAACTTATCAGTTGTGAGTTTGATAACTACAAAACCAATGAAATGAAGTTAGCCGAGCGCTTAATTGAGCGTACACCTGATAATTCACTGACGATGTTTGATAAAGGATATTACTCTCTAGGTCTGCTAAATCGTTGGTATAGGAGTGGGTATGAGAGGCACTGGCTGATACCTGCAAGGCCTGATTTACAGTATGAAATCATCTCATCTGCTGGTAAAAATGACCATGTCATTGAATTGAAAACGACAAAACATGCACAAAAAAACTTTCCCGATGCTCCTCAAATTATTAGAGCAAGATTAATCAGTAAAACAATAAAAGGCAAAAGCTACCGTATATTAACTTCGATGACGGATAGATTGCGCTTTCCAGGCAATGAAATTGTTGAACTATATTGTCATCGTTGGGAGATAGAGCTTGGATTTAGAGAGATAAAACAGACAATGCTTGATAGTTCATATCATTTGAGAAGTAAACGTCCAGACATGGTTCGTCAGGAGTTATGGGGCATATTACTCGCCTATAATTTAATACGAAGAGTTATGACGATGGCGGCTACTGCAACAGGGGTATGGCCTAACCAGCTTAGCTTCTCTAGCAGTTCGATGGCTGTCATTCAGTATTTCTCGTCAATATCGATAATGAGTCCAGGAAACATCCCTATGCATTGGGATCACTTACTCAAGACGCTACTCTTATTTAAATTGCCGATTAGACGAGAAGATAGAAAGTATCCCAGATGGGTTAAACCAAAACCATCTAAGTACCCCCATAAAAAGAAAAATGCCAGTCAGCTTAACTGACTGGCATTAAGCAATTTTGCTTCCTTTTTTTATGGTTGAAACCAATACCTTTTTACTTAATTCATTTTATTACTTTCTTTGAACTCCAAAATCGCGTCGCTTTACTAGTGGCATCTTCATTGTTGTGGAGAAGCCCCAATTT
>JAAEPI010000433.1 GCA_024232835.1 Cytophagales bacterium | reverse complement strand
ATAAGAAGGTGCTTGCTTTGTAGCTCGTCTTCACGTTAAAGGTGTACCACCCTGGTGACCCTCTATCTGTGTATAAATATGGCTTGTCATCAATTTCTGAAGAGGGGATATTTTTTTCCCATCTATTCCCACTGAAATCAATATAGAATTCATTTTTCCATTTTTCTCCATTCATTTTCATCCCTACTTTTCCGAAGACAGGGGTTGTGTGCCTAAGTGGTTCACCAGTGGAACTTTCTTTTCCATATGACGAGCTCACGGTTCCGTATATCTGTGTAACTCTGGATAGTTCAGCTTTCATTTGAAGACTACCACCATAAATATGTGCTCGACTCCCATTAACCTGCGACCGGATGTCATAAGATTCACCTGCTATATCAAGTGTACCTGATCCATTTAACTCGAACACATCCCGGATGATCGGATTGGTAAGAAACGTGTTGAAAACTACCGCGCTCATCGTTACATTTTGAAATTTCCGTGAGTAGCTGAGTTCCTGATTATAAGAATACTCTGGTTTTAAGTTCGGATTAGGGATTACAATGAGCTGTTGATTTGATTCATCACTGTCAAATTCGAAAATTTTACCTACGTCATCGATGTTTGGAGCCCGAAATCCACTTGACAAGGTGAGACTAATTTTGGTGTGTTCAGCAGGCAAGTGAACAAGACCGATCATCCCATTCAGAGCCTGATTCTTTAAATCAATGTGATCAAAATCTGATAATGTGGCATTCTCAGTTTTTGCTTTTAAACGAACAAAGCTGAACCTAGATCCCAGATTGAGCGTCCAATCGGGATTCAGGTTTTTTACCCAGTTTCCATAGATCGCTATGGTTTGATAACTGCTACCCGCATCAGGATAGCGGGTACTCGTTGCTGTCATGGTGCGAGTCAATAGATTCTTTATGAAGGCCGATGATTTCACATCATTATAAGCATACTCTAGACCATAAAATAGATGGCCATTGTCAATTGATTTATCAAAATCTAGATTGATAGAATACAGGTCAAGATTTTCTGTTCGATTTCTAAGACTATCGCTACCAAAGTCCCTATCAATTCGGCTCTCTTCGTAATCCTGGAAAGCGATGGTAATCCGAGACTGATTGTAAAATTTTGTTCTTGAATAATTATTGAAGCGTAAAGAGTGCATCTTCCAGGTTTGAGGCCCATATTCCCATTTGGCATTTTGCAATGAGTCGGTGTTGTTTTTGGTAATTACAAGTCGATCATATCTGGGGATATTTGAAGTGGTACTATAATAGTACCCATAAACCAACTCTGATGACTTTCCAATTCGAGCTTTAACTTTCTGGATGATATTTAGCAGATCATAACCTGATCCTAACTGCACATTAGGAGTGCTGTTTTTTGTCAAGACATCTTCTCCATTGATTCGCCTTGCGAAATTGGGTCTAAGAAAGTAGCCAGAGTATTGATTATTTCTTTTTGTTCCAGCTTTCAAATCATTGAAGCTTGTTTGAGTAATTGCACCAAAATATACCCACTCTTTACTTTTTAGAGATAGGTTTAGATGGCTTGTAAATTCATCAGACGCAGAACCGTATCTAGCCATCCCTGATCCCTCTATTTCTAATCCATCAGATGACCATCTTGGGTCAATCGTGTGGAAGTCCATCACACCTCCCAAGGCATCACTACCATAAATCACTGAACCGGGACCAAAGACCACTTCTGAAGAAGAAAGGGTATTTGGGTCAATGTTGATTGTATTTTGGAGATTACCACTGCGATAAATCGCATTGTTCATTCTAACTCCATCAATAACCAATAAAACAGAATTAGCGGAAAACCCTCGAAGTTTGGGACTTCCCCCACCAAGCTGACTTTTTTGAACAAAAACTTGTCCACTCTGAGCCAATAGATCGGACGTGGTGGGTGGGTTGTTAAATGATATTTCTTTTCTTGTAACTGTCTTGACGGTTTGTGAAAGGTCCTTTTCTTCTTGTTCCCATTTATTGGCTGCAACCACCACTTCATTGAACCAGACTAATTTCCCAGTCATGTTCAAGATGTAATTCAGCTTAATCAAACTATCTACTGCTATTGAGAAATCTTCAAACGAGATGTGCTGGAAGTGGAAATTGCCAGTTTTGGGAAACTTGGATATATCTGCTTTTCCTTTTGCATTTGTGAGGGCAGTAGACTCCCGGAGATCGTGATAAATGAAAACCCCATCAATAGGTTTTTCATTTTCGTCAAGTAGCTGGATGGTTTGTCCGATGCAGGAGAAAGAAAAAATAATCCAACAAACGTACCCTATCAGAAATTTTCTCATAACTTTCGAATCCGTCTGTTTATCGCAAGAATCTTGCCGCAAGTATCCACAAAATGCCTGTTTTAAAAAAGTCTAGCTACAATAAAAGACCTTGGTATATGGTTAATCCTCACCTGGAGACGATTCTTCCGTCTATTTTTTTAAAGGTTCAGGAAGCGAATTATGAAAGAGAGCGTCTGGAACTAAAGGATGGTGATTTTTTGGATCTTGATTGGTTGAAAAAAGGAAACAAGAGGCTAATCATTCTTTCGCATGGCTTGGAAGGAAACAGTAGTAGACATTATATAATGAGACCGGCTAAATTCTTCTCTGAAAGAAAATGGGATGTGTTAGCATGGAATTGCCGTGGATGCAGCGGGGAGATCAATCGATTGCAACGCTCGTATCATCATGGAGATATTGAAGACATTTCTGTAGTCATTGAGCATGCATTAGCTATTGGTTACGATGAAGTGTCATTGATTGGTTTTTCGATGGGCGGTAACATGATGCTGAAATACCTAGGGGTAAATGCAGACACTCTTGATACCCGAATAAATAAGGCTATTGGATTCTCTGTGCCATGTAATCTTGAGGACAGCTCTAGGAAAGTGGCCAATGGTTCTGGCAGGATGTATGAAAAACGTTTTCTTAGAAAGCTAAAGGCCAAGATTGAGGTTAAGGCTCATAAATTCCCTGAGCTAAACTTAAACTGGGAAGAGATTAAGGACTTCCATGACTTTAATGAGGCATTTACCATGCCAGTTTATGGTTTTACAACGGAGGATGAATTTCACGAGCAAGCAAGAAGTGATGTGTATTTTGAATCAATTCGCATCCCAACCCTTGTAGTAAATTCACTGAATGATCCGATGCTCGGAGGTAGAAATTTCCCATATCAGTACGCCGAAAAAGCGGAAAAGGTTTGGTTAGAAACCCCTGATATTGGTGGACATGTGGGATTTACCCTTCATGGGGATGAATACAGCTGGATGGAATATCGGGCTGAGGAATGGATTTGATGATTGTTCCGTTATACACCAGCTGCAACTACTCAATTCTCCTCCTTAAACTTCAATGAAGCAGAATTCACACAATATCTTAATCCCGTTGGCTTAGGACCATCATTAAACACATGCCCTAAATGACCATCACATCTGGCACAAAGAACTTCTGTTCGTATGCTATAACTTTCGTCCACTTCTTCAGCAACATTTTCCTTTTTAATTGTGGTATAAAAGCTCGGCCATCCTGTTCCGGATTTGAATTTCGTATCTGATGCAAAGAGGGGAAGGTCGCATGCCTTGCAGTGATACGTACCTTCTTTTTTGTTATCCCAAAGATCTCCAGAAAAGGCTCGCTCAGTTCCTTTTTTCCGAAGAACGTAATAGTCCATCTCGGAGAGCTGTTCTTTCCACTCGCTATCTGATTTAGTAATTTTTTTAGGGGCTTGAGCACAAGCAGTAGAACTAGCCAATAATAGTAGGATGCCAACGTAATTGTTCATACTCCAAAGAAACAAATTTTAGGAATTATCCCAATTTCTCAGATGCAAGCTGAGCGACATGCTGACCAATTGCAAGCGAGGAAGTGGCAGCAGGAGAGGGGGCATTCCCCACATTTATGAATCCGTCTTTTTCTAAAATAAGAAAATCATCAACAAGCCCTCCGTCTTTGTCACAAGCTTGCGCTCGAACTCCAGCTCCTCCGCGCTTGAGATCTTTTGCTTCAATTTCTGGAAGTAGACGTTGAAGGGCTTTTGTAAAGGCACTTTTCGAATAGGATCGATAGAACTCTCCCATTCCTGTTCGCCAATACTTTTTCGCCACCTCTCTGAAGCCTTTGTAGGTCAAAGATTCCATGAGCTCACCAATGTGAATATCGGTCTTCTTATAACCCTCCCTACGGTAAGCAAGGACTGCATTGGGGCCGGCTTCTATGCCACCATTGATCATACGTGTGAAATGTACACCCAAGAAAGGAAAATTAGGATCAGGAACAGGGTATATCAGGTTATTGACGAAATGTTGTGCTTCAGGTTTCAATTCGTAATACTCGCCTCTAAAAGGGATAATTCGATAATCAGGTTCAGTTCCTGTGAGTTCGGCTACCTTGTCGGAATGCAAACCAGCACAATTGATAACCAATCGTGTTATCATCGTTTGCTTGGAGGTGATGATCTCTTCAAATTTCCCGTTTTGCTTAAAACCTTTCACCTCGTTATCCATGAAAAGATCTCCTCCAAAATGTTGAAATTTGTCAGCATACTTTCGAGCGACTTCCTTGTAATCGATGATCCCGGTTTGTGGGACAAACAATCCTTCAACGCCTGCTACATGTGGTTCGTGCTCCTTAAGTTCGCCTGCTGATAGTTTCTTCATTCCTGTCAGACCATTGGCTTCACCGCGTTCAGTGAGCTGATGGAGATAGGGAATTTCATCATCAGATGTAGCTACTACTATTTTTCCGCAAAGATCAAAGTTGACTTCCTCCTCCTCGCAGAATCGAATAAGTTGGTTATAGCCGACCACACAATTTTTCGCCTTGGAGCTTCCTGGCTTATAGTAGAGGCCTGAATGGATCACTCCACTGTTGTGCCCAGTCTGGTGCTGTGCGATGGACTTCTCTTTGTCAACTATGGCCACCCGCCATTTCGGATTTCCCTCCTTGATCTTAAGAGCAGAAGCCAGCCCAACAATACCACCACCGATCACTACTACGTTGTACATGCTGTCATTTTAGGAACGCAAAGATGAGGGGTTAGGAAGAGTTAAATGAAAAGGATATGAATTTTATTTCGGACTATAAACCCTTATCGAATTTTTCCTCACCTCCTCAATATCCAGCGTCATGGTTTTCCTCTTTTGCTGGGTGAACATTTCCATTTGGTCGTTGTAGTGGGGACTATCCGGTTTGCTGGAAGCACCATAGGCATGGATAGTCTCAATTATCGGTAGGCCTTCTTTAGGATACCGAATCATCATTACATACGAATCACCGGCATATCCCTTGACCTTGCCATTTTCGTGCGGGACTGAGTACATAGCCGCCAAGACATCCGCCATGCCTCTTAGAGGGAGTTCTTTGTCTCCCCGCACGAGCTTTTGATATTCGCCAAGGGACACATCCAACTTGCTGAAGTGCTCCATGAAATAATCGTTCGTGTAAATAAGCGATTCAATCATCTGATCAGGAGTCACTGCTTCGATTGTTATGTCCTCTTTTCTTTTAGCCAAATGGCTATAAAACACAGTGCTTTGTGCTGGACCGATACTTTCAATTTCGGCCATGCGATCCCATTTTTGAATAATCTTCACAATCTCCGATCCCTTTCCTGCCAAGTCAGGATTCATTCGAAAGACCGCATTGATGTTAATTCTATACAGCAAAGAATCGGGGAGGGACACATCATATTTCATATCAATGAAATCCTGCCAACTCACTTTATCAAATTGATCGATAAGCCCCATGAATCTTGTGCTTCGGTTGTTCTCAGTTGTTCGATAGCCCATTGTAGAGTCATAATCTTTAAATTGCAAGTTCTCCTCTCTGGCAGTTGCACTGTAAGGCGTGTTGTTAGTATTGAAAAGATACCCTGCCTTTGGGTTTGTAAGCTGGGGCAAATCACTAAAAGGATGATAGTCAGGAGTCAATGTAGCCGAGGTATTACCCGGTAAGGTGGTCTTCCAATCGTAGGCTGGATTTCTGAAAGGGATTTTGCCGTTGCTTACATAAAAAATGTTGTCTTCACGATCTGCATACACGGTATTGAAGCCGGGAATGGCCGTCATCTCCATGACAGATTTGAATTCAGCGAGATTGGTGGCTTTGTTCATTCGGTACCATTGTTCAACCGCTCTCATTTCATCAAAAACAGCCATTTTAAAAGCAAAAACACCTTTATCATTTTTAACCACAGGCCCGTAAATCGAATAGTACGCATCTTTTTTCACCGTAATCTTCATACCTAAAAAGACCTTGACCTTTAGTTTTATTTTCCTGTGATCCAGCTCCAACCATTCGTCATCAAAACGATAGCTGTTTTTATTCTCGGGATGCATTTCTAAATGGAAGACATCCAACTTATCAGGATAATTGACCGTGTGTGCCCAGCCGAGGTTTTCGTTGGTACCAAGGAGCACCGTAGGGCTACCAGGGAAGAGCCCCCCAAGAGTGTTCCATCCTTCATCACTGACAAGGTGAGCTTCATACCAGCCGTCCGGTCCTTCCAGGGGTTGGTGGGCATTGACTGCCAGATAGGTATATTCGTCTGCAGTCTTGTGTTGTCTGATGGCAATGGCATTTGAGCCTGTCCCTTTCAGAGCTAAGTCTACGTCACTATTGAACAAGTCCCGAATTACACGGTCTGCTCCGTCAAAGACTGCCAGCTGGAGCACATAAGCTTTGAAGACCTCATGGAGTGTCACCGGAAAGGCTTTCTTTAAGAATACCTCATCTGGGTGATGGCTTGCATACGAATTCAATCCAGCGGCATATCCTTCGACTATTTTGACAAATTCTGGAGAAAAATCATCAAGGTGATTTTCTACGATTTCTTGAGCCCTAAGCAATCCAACCACATAATCAACAGGGGCGCCAGTTTTACCAAGATGTTGCCCTAGCATTTGTTTGGCAGCCAGCATGATGGTTTGAATCGTCTTGAAATCATCTTCTGCATGTGCCCAAGCCAGGCCATATGCTACCTGAGCATCGGTGGGTGCATAGATGTGGGGCACGCCCCATTGGTCACGCATGATTTCTATTTCGCTCGGAGCGAAATCGGATTGTGCTTGCAAAAAATGGGAGGTTAAAAGAAGTAGGAGTAGGGCTCTTTGCATGAGATGGAATTTAACCGAGTGCTAACAAATCAAATCATTGTGAATTTACATTCTTCGAATACTTCACTTGTTCTCCACAGTAATCTCAATATCATTCATTAAAATCACCGGAGGTTCACTTTGCGGGTAGCAGAGTGTTCTGGGTACAGATTGTTCGCCACAAAGGGGAGAAGTAGCTCTGGTGTCACAGCATAATTCACAATGGTCAACTTTTTGCATTCAGCATTGAGGAAACTCATGTTACCTGAAATCCACAATTTCTACATCAGGATATTTGGCCGTATCGAAATTAAAGAAGGTATCCGAAAGTGAGCTCATTGGCTTGAAGTTAGTGACGGTATAGAGATAGCGATTACCGGTCTTCTCAAAAACAGTGAAGCTTTTCACACCATTGTTAGCGTCAATGATCATACGAATTTTATGGTACGACTTCTCTCGACTTTCAGGATCTAGTTCTATCACACGATCCCCGTTGCTCATCTCTGAAATCAGTGCGTACTTAAATCCTTGCTTATACAAATCATACACATTACCGGGCGTGATTTCTTCTTCAGTTGGATCATAAGTAGAAACAGTGACTTCTTCTAATTCAGGAGTGAAAACCCAAACTTCTTTACCGTTATTGTAAACCTCAGAATCTAAGATTTCAAGTTTGTACTTGCCCCCTTTCACAGTGATCTTTCCGTCTAGTGATTCATCAATTCCAGCGGATTTGTTTTCCATCTTCTGTGAGAAAGAAGCAGAGAAAGCTACCACTTTTTTGTACTTGGCACTCATGGCATCCAGTACCACTTTCGCGTCTGGATCATACTGAGCCGAAGCTTCTAGTGTAAGAATTACAATTGTAAATAGTAGGATGACTTTTTTCATTTCAATTTTTTTTTAACCGTTGTATATTTTTTTAACCGCAGATTTCGTAAAAGACCTAAGACCAACTCGTTACTTTCTGCTGATAACTTTCTACTTTGTTAAGATTTACTTTCCAGCTCATTCAATAACTGTTCCAAAGCGTATTCATCAGGGATCAAAACTTCCCGTGCTTTACTTCCCTCAAACCCTCCAACGATTCCTGCGGCTTCAAGTTGATCAATTAATCGACCTGCTCGATTGTATCCCAACTTCAATTTTCTTTGAATCAGAGAGGTACTGCCTTGTTGGTGCATTACGATGACTCGAGCCGCATCCGCAAACAGGGCATCACGTTCGCTTAGGTCAACTTCTCCAATTCCGGAACTTTCTTCGCCAACATACTCAGGAAGCATGTAAGCTGATTCATATCCTTTTTGGTCACCTATGAAATCACAGATGTGGTCAACTTCAGGTGTATCTACAAATGCACATTGAAGACGGATCATTTCGGATCCGAGTGACAGTAGCATGTCACCCATTCCAATTAATTGATCGGCCCCACCCGTGTCAAGGATAGTTCGTGAATCAATTTTAGATGTTACGCGAAAGGAGAGTCGGGCTGGGAAATTTGCCTTAATTATACCAGTAATAACATTAACTGACGGTCGCTGAGTAGCCACAAGCAAGTGGATGCCTATGGCACGAGCCAATTGTGCCAGCCGGGCGATTGGAGCTTCCACTTCTTTTCCGGCAGTCATCATCAAATCTGCCAACTCATCAATAACCAGTACTATATAAGGTAAATACTTATGCCCCTTATTTGGATTCAGTCGCCTATTTTCGAATTTCTTATTATACTCTTTTAAGTTTCGACAACCAGCATTTTTAAGCAAATCATACCGATTGTCCATTTCGATACAGAGCGAATTCAAAGTGTTTACCACAATGGATGTGTCGGTGATAATTGCATCTTCAGCATCTGGGAGTTTGGCCAGAAAGTGTTTTTCAATTTTATTGAATAATGTGAGTTCTACCTTTTTCGGATCAACCAGAACGAACTTCAGTTGTGATGGGTGCTTTTTATACAACAATGAAGTTATCACCATGTTTAGTCCAACAGACTTCCCCTGACCAGTGGCTCCAGCCATAAGCAGGTGAGGCATTTTGGCCAGATCAGTGACGAACACTTCATTAGAAATTGTCTTGCCCAGCACCACGGGTAAGTCAAATTCTGACTTCATAAATTTTTCTGTGGTGATAACTGACCGGACATCCACCATTTCGCGATTCTTATTCGGCACCTCGATTCCGATTGTACCCCTACCGGGAATTGGGGCAATAATTCTAATGCCGAGGGCTGCCAAGCTCAGGGCAATATCATCTTCTAGATTTTTTATTTTGGAAATTTTCACGCCTGCTTTTGGCACAATCTCATAGAGAGTAACAGTCGGGCCGATGGTAGCTTTTATGCTCTGAATTCCAATTTTGAAATTAATAAGCGTCTCAACGATTTTGTTTTTGTTTTGCTCGAGTTCATCCTTTGACACTTGTACATCTTTCGGCGGATACTCGATCAGTAAACTTGGAGTAGGAAATTTGTAGTTTGGAAGCTCCAATGTAGGATCAAAATTTACCGACTGCTCTTCTGTATGTTTTTCATCAATTTCATTTCTCTTTACTTCCATTCCATCAATAATTTCGGAAATAGACTCTGGATCTTTTGTTGACTGCTCCTTAACTTCCAAAGTATTTTCACTAACCTCATCAGGAGTAGATATTTCAATATTCAATTTCAATTCTTCAGTCTCTTCTTTTTCAGATTCTGAATTATTCTCTACAATCCATTCTTCGGCAGGAGTTTTATCTGTTTCAAGTTGAACTTCAGTGGTCTGTTCTTCCTCTTCGACCTCCTTTTTCACTTGTTCTAAAACGGCATTGAGATCATCTGCAGAACTCACTTTCTTTTTAAATGAAAATAGTGTTGTGATACTTCCCTTAATCTTTTTTATAGATTTTTGAACAAAGTCCAAATGGGTGATATCGAACAAGTACATGTTGAATACCAGAAAAAGGAAGGCGAGGAAGAGCACGGTAGCCCAACCCATGAAACCATTTAACAAAATAGCAAGCTCATAACCCAATCCACCACTCAAGAAGCTCCATGTGTTCATGCCAGCATTTCCCAATTGGAAATAGCCTAGCAACGTACTAAACCAAAGAAGATAGAAGATCGCGAAGGTGAAGGATCTCCCAAGAGGAAGAAGCGCCTTGAACCAATTGATCCGAACCCCAACTATGAAAAGCATTGGGGGAATTAGTAGTGCAGCTATCCCGAACCAGATGAAAATGAAATAATGGCCAACGTAGGCACCCGCAACACCGAACCAATTTTGAACTTCAGCACCTGAAGCTTCCAGCCCATTCGTTGCGAGCCCATCTACTACACTTTGATCAGCTTTCCCTGTTTTCAAATAAGAAATGAATGAGACAGTCAGGAAAAATGAAGTCAACAGCAGAAACCAGCCTATTGCAAGATGCAGTTTTCGATCTTTCAAAAAATCAACATTCAGACTCTGTTTTTCTCCCGATTTTTTGCTCTTTTTCTTGTAAGTGTTTTTCGCCATTAGTAGGAGGCAAATGTAGAATGATTACCCCTAGGTTTCCTAAAATTAGTACGCTGGTTTCTTTAGAGTTTCTTTTTCAACGAGAGCTTGATTGATTTCTTTTATCAAACTCGGTCCTTTGTAAATTAAGCCTGTGTATATCTGCACTAGATCAGCACCAGCTTCAAATTTTCTAATTGCATCTTCAGGACTCATGATTCCCCCCACAGCAATGATTGGAATTGTTCTATTTCGAGATCGAATGAAGTTAATGATGTAATCAGACTTGGAGGCAAGTGGTCTTCCACTCAAACCTCCGTCTCCAATTTTGTCAAGCTCCTCTTTTGAGGTTTTCAGACTCTCTCTATCTATTGTGGTATTAGTTGCGATGATTCCATCTACTTCCTTTCGACTCACGATTTCCAAGATATCATCGAGCATACTATCTGTCACATCTGGAGCTATTTTGAGTAAAATGGGTTTTGCAAGTGGCTTCATTTTGTTCGCCTTAACAATGGCCGTAAGCAATTTTTCTAATGGCTCTTGGTCTTGAAGTTGTCGAAGGTCAGGCGTGTTAGGAGAACTGACATTTAGAACCAGATAGTCAACATATGGATAGATCTCTTTGAAACAAATAAGATAATCAGAGAGCGCCATCTCATTGGGTGTGTTCTTGTTCTTCCCAATATTTCCACCAATAATTATCCCTTTTGGACGCTTTTTTAATTTGCGTTTTGCTGCGGTGGCTCCTTTGTTATTGAAACCCATTCGATTGATAAGAGCTTCATCTTTTGGAAGTCTAAATAGGCGTGGCTTTAGATTTCCATGTTGGGCTCGAGGAGTAACAGTTCCTATTTCTATAAATCCGAAACCTAAAGAGGAAAATTGATGCATGAACTCTGCATTCTTATCAAAACCTGCTGCAAGCCCGAGTGGATTTTTAAACTTCAGCCCCAATACTTCGGTTTCTAAATCAGGATGCTCATACGCATAGCTGTTCTTTAGCATTCCTCCAATTCCAGGGAATGAAAGGGCAAATTTGAACAACTTTAATGCTACGATGTGCGCTTTCTCTGGCGACATCATGAAAAAAAAGGGTTTAAGGAGATTGTACATTAGCTTCTGGGGTGATATTCTGTGATAACCTGTTTCAAATAATCTCTATCCAAGTGTGTATAAATTTCAGTAGTAGTAATGGATTCATGACCAAGCATTTCTTGTACTGCCCTCAAGTCTGCACCTCCTTCAATCAAATGGGTGGCAAATGAATGACGAAATGTATGTGGGCTTACATTTTTCTTCAAGTTAGTAAGAATGGCTAAGTCTTTTATAATCATAAACACCATAACGCGTGAGAGCCCCGTGCCTCGTTTGTTAAGAAAGAGGTGATCTTCAAAACCGGGTTTGATCTTTACATGCACGCGCACATGTTCTCGGTACAGTTTTATATGTTTCAGTGCTTCTCTTCCAATAGGTACCAGTCGTTCTTTGCTGCCCTTTCCAAGGACACGAACAAAACCGATATCCTCATGAAGATGGCTAATTTTTAATGAGATAAGTTCTGACACGCGTAGGCCTGAGCTGTATAGCGTTTCCAACATCGCGCGGTTACGAGTGCCTTGGGGGGTAGAAAGGTCAATTCCTGCGAAAAGAGATTCTATCTCAGGAAGATCTAGCGTGTCGGGTAATTTTCGACCAAGCTTAGGTGTCTCTAAAAGAGCGCTTGGATCTTTTATAACCAGCTCTTCATATAGTAGAAATTTATAAAATGCCTTGATGCCTGAAACAATCCTAGCCTGTGAGTAGCGCGACATACCCAACGCATTAATGAACCCAATAAATCCTGTGAGATGTGATTGTGTCACTTTTGTTGGGCCAATTTCCTCTTCATCAAATTCAAGGAATTGGCGTAATTTGGCAATATCACGCAAGTAGGCTTCAATCGTATTTTCAGCTAACGATCGTTCGAGTTTCAAGTAGTCTTTAAATTGCCGTGTGAAAGTGTCCCAGCTCACTTGTCAAAACTAGCTCACAGAAGATGAATATTATTATAATCAATGGACCTAATCTTAATCTGCTTGGTAAGCGCCAACCGGAGATTTATGGGTCTAAAAGTTTCGAAGAATTCTTTGAGGAATTGAAACAAGAATTCCCTGATCATGAGTTGGAGTATTTCCAATCCAATCACGAGGGAGCCATCATTGACAAGTTGCATGAGTTAGGCTTTTCGAAATATGGGATTGTGCTGAACCCTGGAGGATTAACACATACTTCTGTTTCATTGGGAGATGCAGTTGCAGCGATCAACGCACCTGTTGTTGAAGTGCATATCTCAAATATTCAAAGCAGAGAAGATTTTAGAAAGGTGAACTTTGTTGAATCGCATTGCAAAGGTCACTTTGTTGGCTTAGGACTAGACGGGTATAAAATGGGGGTAGAATTTTTGCTTGGATAGTCATGCCATCACTTTGAGTGATGGCATGACTAATAGATACGTCTTGGATTAGACGGCTACAAAATGGACATTGAATTTTTGACGGAAATCTAATTTGTTGTTGGTCGTCTCTGCAATTTCACAGTTTCATTGATCCAGCATCCAACAGCAATCACATCTCCTTCTTCGTATCCTTCTTCAAAAATCTCAGAAATGGATGGAAATTGGCTTTGAGAGGCGGCCATTTGAGATGTATTTCCTGATTTCTTGTACATCGCATGGGCAGCAATGAAATTGGCTCTATCAAGAACTCTGCTCTCTCCTTCATTGCATTCTGCTGAACTGCTGAAATACAAATTTCCAATTAGATCGTACGCCTCTTTAGCACCTGATTTTTTCTCAAGGGCTCTTCTGGCAAAGGAACGAGCCTGACTTTTCTTCCCAAGTTTAGATGCTGACTTGGCTTGTCCCATTAGAGCATCGAATACATCTTGATTATTTTCTGCCAATTCAGTAGCTGAGGTAAATTGTGCCATAGCCTTTGTGTAATCCCCTCGATTGTACCATTTATCTCCAAGAACCTTTGCTAGAGCGAAGGAAGGTTCATTTCTACTAATCGTTTCAGCTGCCATCATAAAGTAGGGTTGATCAGAACACTTCGCTTGCAGCGAATAGCTAAAGATTTTCTTCGCAATATTTAAATCATCCTGATTTGCTTCTAATCTGGGTACCAATTGCGATTCAATGTATTGGCAATCTAACAACCCCTCGATAGAACTCAGAAAAGCGTCAATTTTATTTCGTGTATCGGTCATATCGACACCTGCTTTTTCTTTTAAGTCCAAAATATTGGAGATGGTACTATGGATATCCAGAACCTTTTCTCTTGGCATTTCGTCAAGTTTCCTTTCATACGAGTACTTCGTAATCAGCATGTAGGGGGTTAGGTTGAAGTTAGAAATACCCGCACCATTTAGTTCATATGCCTTATCAAATAATTCGATCAATAATGGGTATCGAGAGGCAGTTTTATAATGATATTTGAAGGCTGTATATGCCTTTCGATCCAGAACAGAAGCTTCATTTCCAAAATGGACAATCCTCGCATCAAACATCCAAAGAGCCGAATCCTGAAGCACATTTATTCGTGCCATATCTTCAGTTGATTTAATTATTGTTTCGAGACACTTCGTTCCATCTATGTAGATTGAGGGGTTGAGATTTGGGTTATTACTATATAACCATTTCAATTGTTCCAAAGCCTGTACATACTTATCCTGACCCATAAGTACTTTATAGTATGCCTGCTTTTCTTGAGCCATGTCATACATTTTTTCATCTTCTGGCCAGTTCCAACCCGGTTGGGCCTGTGAAATAGTGGCAACTAGAAGTAGGCTAATTAGGATTATGTGCTTCATTTTTTAATTGTTTAGGTTGGTCTTACAAAAGTGGTGCTAAAAATCCTGAAGGTTGGTATCTTCCAGCTTAGCTTTGCGAAAAATTTAGCTAGAGGGATGTTCGATTTCAAAGAAATTTTAACCATTTCACTGATTCTTTTTGCGGTGATTGATATACTGGGCAGTGTGCCAATAGTTATAGACTTACGAAAAAAGGTCGGACATGTTCAGTCTGGAAAGGCTACCATAGTTTCAGGATTTATTATGATCATCTTTCTTTTCCTAGGAGAAAGTATCCTTGGATTGCTGGGAATTGACATTGGTTCCTTTGCCATTGCAGGTGCTTTTGTTATGTTCCTTATTGGGTTGGAGATGGTGTTGGGAACCCAGATTTTTAAGCAAGATCCGGATGCAGGCAGTTCTGCTTCTATAGTCCCCATTGCTTTCCCATTGATAGCCGGTGCTGGTACTATGACTGCACTGATATCCCTGAGAGCAGAATTTCAGGAAGCAAATATTTTGGTTGGAATTGTTGTCAACCTGATTTTCGTCTTTCTCGTACTGAAGATGAGTAGTTGGTTGGAGAAAAAAATTGGTAAAGGGGGCTTCAATATTATTAGAAAAATTTTTGGAATAATCCTGTTATCTATTGCCATCAAGATGTTTAAAAATCACTGGTTTTTATGATCAAAATTTACACTGACGGATCTGCTAAAGGGAATCCCGGACCAGGTGGATACGGGGTTGTGATGGAATTAGGAGAGAAGCGAAAGGAACTTTCTGAAGGTTTTCGGTTGACTACAAATAATCGAATGGAACTGTTAGCGGTCATTGTTGGGCTAGAAGCAATCAAGAAGCCAGGCTGGAAAGTATTGGTAACGAGTGATTCTAAATATGTCGTAGACTCTGTGACCAAGGGATGGCTTGCTGGTTGGGTGAAGAAAAATTACAAAGGGAAGAAAAATAGAGATCTCTGGGAGCGATATTTAAAGGTTGCTCCAAACCACGACGTAAAATTTCAATGGGTGAAAGGCCATGCTGGCCATCCACAAAATGAACGCTGTGATGAGTTGGCTGTTGAAGCAGCGGAGGGGAAAGATTTGATGATCGACAAGGGGTACGAAGCTATCAACTCGAGTGATTCGACGGAAAAATTATTTGATTGAAGTTCGTTTGTGCTGAGCGATCACTGCACTTGGAACACATGCTCTTCTTCATAAATCGTAATGAACAACGGGTAATTATCTCCCAGTTTATTGTACTCTGCTGTCTTTTTATCCATTCTGTTTTTGGTGACTGTCACTGATAAGGTGTGTTCACCTTTTTCATCAGGTACGTATGAGAAAGCGAATACACGTTCTTCATTTGGAAGCATGTTGTTATCAGCTATCTTCTTAGCGACAGGATACCATTCCCACTTTTCACCAATCCTTTCTGTTTGTGTGGATATGATTTCACCCAACTTATTTTTCAATTCAAACTGAACCTGGAAGAAGCGCTCGGGATCTCCAGTTGGTACATTATGCCCTGCGAATTCATTTTTTAATTTTAATGAATAAATTATCTCATCTGTCAGAAAGTATGTCTCCTTCAGCGTAGACGGGTAGAATGCTAGGCCATTTAGTATTTTGGTAGTAACCGAATCAAATTTCGGGATTCCTGACCCTCCGAAGAAATGAAAATGACTCAATCGCTCCCCATTTCCATCTACAATTTCTCTATTGATCGGTTCCATGTGGCAGCTAATACAATTTTTTTCTTCAAAATAGGGGCCAGCTTTCCATTCATCACCTGTCTCAAATGTGCAAGCCAATGTTGGCGTCACAACGGCGTTAGCGTTGTGGCAGGAGGTGCAGAGCTCTTCAGATAGGTGAGCTGGATTTTTAACAGTCTTATGAGGAGCCTTGCTTGTTCCTGTTGGGCCAATAATGGCTCCATCTCTTACATGACAGCTTGCGCAAGTAATCCCCTCTTTTTGAAGTTCTTTGTCGAATTTCGGATTCTGTACTTTCACTGGTTGATATATGTCCCCGTCGATCATTCCTTTGACTATGAACTCTTGTTGATTTTGTAGAGGGATATGACAGTTTATGCAGAAAAATGGGCTTGATTCTTTTTTCAGTTCGGCCTGAAATTGGAGATCAACCCAGGCAAGTGCATGAGTTGAAAGTTTCCATTCTTCGTAATGCTTCTTATGGCATGTTCCACAATCTGATGCTCGGATTGAAGTTAGCCCTTCTGGAATTTTTTGGTTTGGTATAACTATTTCCCATTTTTCGGTTAGTTGTTGTACGTTGCTGTCACCACTCCTGCACTGCGTCAGAAATACCATGATTACACAAAAGAAGACTATCGAAAGAAGCAGAAAATTTGTTTTCATATTACGAACAAAGTAATGGAGAAAATTGGTTATCCTTTATCACTGATTGAACAATAGAGTTGGAACGTTCTATCCAGGAATGGCAAAGTGAATTTCTTATTGACAAATTCTAGTAGGTTGTTTGAATTAAACTCATCTTTTGTCAGGGTCATACCCTTAATCGCATCAGCCAAATCTTCCACATCTTCATTTTTGCAAAGTAAACCAACTTCATCAGTTACAATTTCCGAAGGGCCACCGCAACGACTGGCTACCACGGGCTTGCCGCATGCCATAGCTTCAAGCAATACACTCCCAAAAGTTTCATGCCGGCTGGGTAGTACGTAGAATGAGCATCGCCACATTTCATCTCTGACTTGTTCGCGTGAGAGTTCCCCTAACCACTCGATTTTATCACCCACTCCTTTAATCTCTGCAAGCTACTCATACTGTCTTCTCATACTTCCATCTCCAGCTATTCTCACTTTCCCAATAAATTCGTCTCCTAACAAGGCGATTGATTCTATGAGAATATCAATCCCTTTTTGGTGTTCCAATCGTCCAACTGTAAGAAGGGTGAGTTCCTTAGGTTTATAATCCAGAGGTTTGAAGAACTCAGTATCAACCGGATTATGAATGACTTGAATATTCGAAAGTCCGAAGGTTTCCATTCGCTTTTTGAGTGAGTTGCTCGTTGCAATCAAAGCGTTCGCTTTTTGCAGAGGTTGATTGATGAGTGATTTTAGCTTTCCTTGTTTGGTTAAAAATTCATCAAAGGGAAACGGGCTCATACGAATGGATACCACGTAAGGAATTCCATATTTCTCAGAAAGAACCTGAGCAATTAGCGCACCAGGGTAGGTGGCTTGCGCATGAATAACATCGATGTTCTTTACTTGCCTCTTGAAAGACAGGAGGTTTTTGTCGTTGGCTTTGTTGATGCTAGACAAATTTCCATGATGGACTTTCCTTGTCCAGGTTAGGACAGGAGAATAGAAATGAGAAATGTTATTTTGGTGGTCCGAAAAGGCTTGAAACTTTCTACTTCGGACAAATTTTCGGAGGTTAATAATATGATCCTTCATTGGTAACATGTGGGACGGCCTCCCTTGACCCCATGTACTCACCCCGAAATTCCAATCGGGATTTTCTCGCGCAAGCATTTCAATCTGTTCCTTTACAAAAGTCCCATAAATGGGATTTTCATTAGACGGATACCAAGAGGGAATGTTGAAGATGTTCATGCTTTGGGCTCAAAAATAACCCAGCCAATGGAGTCACTACGCCATTCTTGAATGGAAGCCCACCACCACCGCTTTAGCAATCTTGGAAATGGAGGCTTGAACGGATAGTCTGCCATTGTTCGTTCAATAACCGGAGTGAAAAACGAATTATGGGTGGAGTTACTTCTTGCATACAGCTTCTCTTTGATTTCCACTGAATGCACTTCCACCAGAATCACGCTTTCCTTCCAATCGTGAAAACGTTTTTCATCGAGGAGACTTTCTTCATCCCCTTCAATATCCATAAGGATAAAGTCCTTTTTGGATTTTGTGTCGTATTGTGCATCGAAGCGACCTTCGATGAATATTTCCATTCTGTTGATCAGTGCCAGTCTGGTAATTAACTGACGCCCTTTTGGATCCTCTTCAAAGGCTATAACAGGGCGTTTCCATTTCTTGGCGAGCCCAGCAGCATAGTAGCCTTCACCCGCACCTATCACAACAATTTTATCAAATAAATCTAACCTGTTGGCTTCTAGAATTCCATGAAGTTCCTTTTCGTATGTACCCAAAATTTTTGGAAAATAGCTACTCCCAACACTCTCACCAACATAGTAGAGTCCTTTGAAAGGCCCGGAAAAGATTTTCTTTTGGGTGACTTTCTTTAAATATGTGTGAATAAGGATTATGGGAGAAATGCGCAAGCTTTTTTATTACAACGATAAAGTAACCAGCCGACACTTTCTAGCCAATGATCGAAATACTAGAACAAACATCTTCTCCTACCCGTTGATGGAACTTGAACCTTGCAGACACCCATGACAGAATTGAATGAAAATGATCTGGAAAAGCGAGTAGCGGATCTAGGAAAATTCATTGGACACACACCCTTATATCCTATAACGGGGGTATTCAATAAACCCAATGTGGAAATTTTCGCAAAGCTAGAATGGCAACAATTGTCTGGAAGTGTAAAAGCCCGCCCGGCATACAATATTTTTAAGACGGCCATCCAAAATGACGAATTGAGGGAAGGAATGAAATTGGTCGATGCGTCGAGTGGAAATACCGCGATAGCATATGCTACCATTGGAGCCAAGCTTGGGATTGGAGTGACCATTTGTATGCCGGAGACCGCTTCGATTGAACGAGTAGAGATTTTACGTAATTTAGGCGTAGACTTGGTATTAACAGATGCAGAAGGTGGTTCTGACTTAGCTCAAGCGACTGCTCAAAAATTCAAGGAGGAGCAACCTCAACAATATTTTTATGCAGATCAATACAGTAACAATGCAAACTGGAAAGCTCATTACAAGGGTACGTCTTTAGAAATATGGAATCAGACGAACCGAGAGATTACTCATTTTATTACTGGCATGGGCACTACTGGAACTTTCACAGGAGTATCCACTCGCTTTGAAGAAATGTGCCCTCATGTTCATCGAATAGCCTTGCAGCCAGAGGGGCCTGACCATGTATTGGAAGGTTGGAAGCATCTGGCAACAGCCAAGGTACCTGGCATCTATAATCCTGATCTACCACACGAAATACGAGTCATGCAAACACTTGAGGCGCGAAAATTAATTCCAGAAGTAGCGCAACAAGAGGGATTACTAATAAGCCCATCAGCAGCGAGTAATTTGATGGGAGCAATCCAACTAGCCGAGGAATTAGACGAAGGATTGATTGTGACAATGTTCCCCGATAATGCCGATAAGTATGGCGTGGTAACAAAGGAGATTTTTGCCAGCTACGACGCATCATAAGAATTAATCCTCCATTCACCGATCAGTGACCACAGCTCGCCGATTCTCTATTGGAAAGTTTTCTGGATACCCTCAGATTTGAAGAAAATTAAACTTCAATAACATGAGAAATAGAGAAAATAAAAATCGAAAGGAATGGTTAGGTCTTTTTCTAGTCATATTTGGAGGGTACTTCTTGTTAAGAAATTTGGACATGATACCTTCATTTATCCCAAGCTACTTGTTCGGCTGGGAAATGATCCTAATAGTAATAGGCGGATCGATGTTAGTTACGGGTAGATTTGAGGGATTCATAATCCTGGCAATCGGAGGATTATTCCTGGCTCAGGAGATTTTTTACTGGCCACATTTCCATATTCGCGAATGGTGGCCAATTTTACTAATTATAGGTGGTATCACAATTTTTATGCGCCGAAGGGAGTACGAGGCAAAAAAAACTGGAGAAGTAGATGATGACTTCCTCAATGATAGCTCAGTGTTTGGAGGCTCTGAAAAATCATTTACTTCTCAAAACTTCAAAGGAGGGAAAATAACCTCTATTTTCGGGGGATCCGAAATCAATTTGACTGAAGCTAAACTAGCTGATGAAGAGGTGACAGTTGATTTTCTGTGCTTGTTTGGTGGGAATGTCTTGATCGTACCAAATGACTGGACAGTCATAAATGAAAGCTTTGTGATCTTTGGTGGATATGCTGACAAACGAGCGAGATCTTCAGTTGTGAAGGATCCTAAAAAAGTACTGAGAATAAAGGGATCGATCATATTTGGTGGTGCTGAAGTAAAAAGTTACTGAGGCTAGATATTGATCCGATGCTTGACATCCATCAAATTGATAAAAAATGAAACATCCAATACTGAGTGGGTCTGGGCTGAAAATCTACACACTGGTGTGGGTAGCAGCTATACTTACTCAAGGATCAATACTTTTTTTCTACTACGGTTTTCCGGCAAAAATAATAGTAGGTGATAGCTTGATTTATAATCTCCTTTTTGCTGCAATCACTCCTGGGTTTTGGTACATTGTCAGATTTGCCAGTTTGAGTAAAGATGATTTGGCTTTAGCCGGAACCCATGTTGTTGCCGCATTTCTAAGCATTTTGATGTGGTCATCGTTATCAGGTTATGTGCTCCAACTACTATTCAGCGATCAACCGGATTATTTGCAGTTTCAGGAGGATTCGTACATCTGGCGATTGATCGTTGGGGTGATGTACTATAGCATTAGTGTGTTGATATACTACCTTATTAAGTATTATCAGGATATGCAAAAGCGAGCCAATAGGGAGCTGGAGCTTCAGAATATGTTGAAAGATTCTGAGTTAAGAATGCTCAAATCTCAGATCAATCCTCATTTCATTTTTAACAGCCTCAATTCCATCAGTGCACTGACAGTCTCCAAGCCTGACACAGCTAGAGAGATGGTTAT
>JAAEPI010000432.1 GCA_024232835.1 Cytophagales bacterium | reverse complement strand
CGACACCTCTTTTACTAAGAGCTGAAGTAGGCTTTTCTCCACTGTTAGCAGTTCTCTTTGGTCTAATTATGGAGTAGAATTCATTTTCAATTTGTAGGATATTGCTGTTTAGTTGACGGTATTTGCCGTCGACTTTGATGCCAATTTTTTCAAATTCTTCAGATGGTGTTTTTATGGCTCTTCCAAGATCGTCGACATATTCATTTAGTGAGTTAAAGCGAATTTTTAAAGATTGCTGTTCTTTGTTTGTGTACCCTAGATCACTCATTCTTAGTGATGTGGCATGTGGCTTATAGGCGGTGCAGTTGTCAAAAGAGTCGAGTTCGTGCTTTTGGCCATCCAGGAAGGATTTGCATAAAGCAGGAGATGAACCGGAAAAATAAAAGAGCATCCATACATGTCTTTTAAAATTTCTTATAAGGTTGAAGTAACCTTTGGATTTATAGTCCATTAAGTTTAAATCGGAGTTCTCGGTCTTTCTTAGCATTTCCCATAGTTGATCTGGCAAGGAGAAGTTGAAATGGATTCCGGCGATGGTTTGCATTCGTCTTGAATAGCGCCATGCAAGGCCGTGTCTGTAGATATGTTTCATCATTCCAATATTGGATGAACCATAATCGGCAATTGGGATATCCTCTTCTTTGGTAAGTATACATGGCATCGAATGACACCAGATTTTTTCATTGTCAGGGATGTTTTGTAAGGAGAAAGTATGTAAGTTTTCGAGGAAT
>JAAEPI010000431.1 GCA_024232835.1 Cytophagales bacterium | reverse complement strand
TACGTCACCTATGCTGATTTCTGGATCCAAGATCAAGAATATCGCGACCCAGACACAGGCCAACTATTCGATAGATCTGCACTGAACAGTGAACTGGAAAAGATAGAAAAGCCTGCGGGTATTTCAAATCCGAAAGATTTCCGCAATGAAATCGTCAATTTTGTACTTCGCGCTCGAGCGAATAACAGTGGCAAAAATCCAATTTGGACCAGTTACGAGAAATTACGTGTGGTGATAGAAAAGAAAATGTTTTCAAACACCGAAGACTTATTGCCAGTGATTTCTTTCAATGCCAAAACATCGGTTGAAGAGAAGCAAAAGCATGAGGACTTTGTTGATCGTATGGTTGATAAAGGTTATACCCGTAAGCAAGTACGCTTGCTATCTGAGTGGTATCTGAGAGTTCGTAAATCTCAATAGTTTCATCTTGTTAGGAGGTGACTATGGCACATTTTATAGACCGCCGTTTAAATGGCAAAAATAAAAGCACAGTCAATCGGCAACGGTTCATTAAACGTTACAAGAGCCAAATTAAAAAAGCCGTTTCCGATGCAATTAGTAAGCGTACCGTTACTGATGTAGATACTGGTGAAAGTATTTCAATTCCTAGCCGGGATATCAGTGAGCCAGTATTTCATCAGGGAAAAGGCGGGATCCGGGATATGGTCCACCCTGGCAATGACCAATTTGGCAAAGGAGATAAAATTAAACGCCCTCCAAGCTCAGATGGAGACGGTGCTGGAGAAGGCAATGCCAGTAAAAGTGGGGAGGGAGAAGACGACTTTGTCTTCTCTATCACCAAAGATGAGTATTTGGATCTCCTATTTGAAGATCTAGCACTCCCCAATCTACAACAAAATCAGCTAGACAAATTAGTTAAAATGAAGGTTCATCGTGCTG
>JAAEPI010000430.1 GCA_024232835.1 Cytophagales bacterium | reverse complement strand
TTAATAAATCCTCAAACGAAATCAGGGAAATAGTGAAAGTTATTAGTGAAATTGCTAATCAAACGAACCTTCTCGCCTTTAATGCCGCAATTGAGGCTGCTCGCGCTGGAGAACATGGACTTGGGTTCTCCGTTGTTGCAGATGAGGTCAGGAAACTCGCGGAACGCTCTTCGCAAGCTACCAAGGAAATTTCAAAACTTATTGGTGAGTCCGTTAAACGAATTGACCAAGGATGTGAAATCTCAAAAGACGCGGCAGGAGCATTTAAAAGGATTGTTGATGGTGTCTCAAGGACGACCCAATCTATCTCTGAAATTTCGCTTGCGGCACAAGAACAACAATCAGTGGCCGAAGATGTTAGCAATGCGATCACGCAGGTGTCCACCTCTACCGAAAAGTCTGCAATCGCGTCAGGTTCAATTGCTGAAGCGACAACTGAATTGATGGATGGCGCTGATAAGTTAAAATTAGAGGTGCAAAAATTTGCCTCTGAACTTAAGAGGACAAGTTAAGCCTTCCGGCAAAAGCTATTGACCGCGAAATAACGTGAAAGGAATATGCTACAATCTTTTCTCGTATTTCGCGGTCTTTTTTGAAACTCCTGTACGTATAGATAAAAATGATCATTGGAAATGAAATGTTGAGTGATTCATGTTTTGACGGCTACTCGAAGCTAATTCATAAAATTATGGGTATTACGATTGAGAAGAGCCGTAAAACAATGCTTGTTGGGAGGATTCGTAAACGAATCATGCTGCTGGAACTTGATAATTATGAAGAGTATTTGAAGTACATAAAAAGAAATCGTCAAGAAGAAGAGTACTTCATCAATGCCATCACTACCAATCAGACCTGTTTTTATAGAACACCAATGGTATGGGATTTCATTACAAACGATTTTTTTGAGAATTGGTGTAATAACAGAAAATTAAATATATGGTCTGCCGCCTCATCGACAGGTGAAGAGGCCCACACTGTTGGAGTCGTTTGCCAGGACTTTAGAAGTAATAACCTTGGATTTCAATATAAAGTTTGTGGTACAGATATTTCATCAGCAGTTGTAGCAAAAGCAACAAAGGGAAAT
>JAAEPI010000429.1 GCA_024232835.1 Cytophagales bacterium | reverse complement strand
TAAGTTGGGAATCCAACAACGTCGGATTAAAATATTGGCGACAGGAGATGTTTATAGCATAAGTCCATCATTTGTGATGCCATTCATGACCGGTTTTGTATCAGATGTTGAAATTGCTCTGTTTTTTCAGCGATTTGCTGTACCTTTTTGGGCATTGACCTATGGGTTTGGCCGGAATGATATGTATTGGTACCGTATGGTTACAGCTTTTGGCCGTTACAGTATTGTCGGCACCACAGTCAAGAGCCCTGAAAGTTTGCCAAAGGATCTTGTCGCCGATGAAAAACACACTTCATTGAAAGGGCAGAGGATCTATGCTGCCCTTACAGTTGGCGAGGGTTGCTTGTTAGGGGCTGCCATGTGCCAGAGTGCCGGCGAGAAAGCTTTAACGCAAGGCTATGGTAAGTTTGCCGATGAGGCCAAAAATGTTGATCCGGATTATCAAGCCGATACGACCAACACAGATGGTTGGCAGGCAACCAGCAATTCCTGGAAGAAACTCTTTCCTTCAATTACCATTATAAAGTGCTTTTTGCACGCCTTTATCAATATCCGGGACCGCGCAAAGAAAAAATATAGAGATCTTTTCAATGAAATAGCTGAAGTTGTTTGGAATACCTACAGGGCGGAAAATAAGCGCTCCTTTTCTCAACGAATCCGACGTTTACGAGAAAAGGCTTTGGAAAAAATAAAAGAAGGAATCATTCTTGAAAAGGTACTTTCCTTGTGCGACAAGGCGCCAAATTTTGCTAAAGCTTACGACCACCCGAATGCCCATCGTACAAGTAATATGGTTGATCGACTAATGCGTTGGTTAGACAGATATGCTTTTAATATGCAGTACTTTCATGGGACATTGGCCTCGGCAGAGCAAGGTATCCGTGCATGGGCTATATTGAGAAATTACCAACCATATTGCAGCCGAAAAGTAGGCAGCACAACTGAACTAGTTTGTGCGGCTACGGAGCTAAACGGATTTAGATATTGTGACAATTGGCTTGAAAATCTCCTGATAGCTACCTCAATGGGAGGCTATCGGCGATAAGTTGAGCCAAATAGAACATCAAGTGAAAGACCCAAATTGGTATAGCTTCCAAGATGGAAGAGTATCACTAAAAATCAGAAATTTTACAAGAAATGTGCATCGAGGGCACAACTGCCTGCTTTACTACTGTATCTTGGGCACAACTTTTTGCATTGCTACTGTATCTTGTGGGTAAGTGTTTAATGCCCCACAGAATCCGTTAGAATCAGAAAAAAATTGATGCACTGGAGATCGGGTTTGAGATACGAGAGAAAACAAGAGAATAT
>JAAEPI010000428.1 GCA_024232835.1 Cytophagales bacterium | reverse complement strand
CACTAAAATAGGCCAATTGAGCAATTCAACACACTTTTTTACCCCTCTGAGGAAGCCCTAATTAAGACCTAAACTCTTAATATACGCCTCATTATTTGAAGGTCTTCCTAAAAATTCCTCAACGGCTTCTACGATATCCCTTTGTGTTCCATTTGCAAGAATCAATTTGCGATACCTCATCCCGGTTTCTTTATCGGTAAGTCCATTCTTCTCGAATTCCGTGAACATATCCTGTGCATATACTTCTGACCACAAATATCCATACATATAGACAGGGTGCGTGTTGATATGAATCCAATTGGCTTGATAATGTGTGCCCTCCGCATGTTGGGGCATCACACCCAATTCATCATCAATGTTTTTCCAAAGCTCATCCGTGTCAACAGGTGCATCAGGATCAAATTTGTCATATAAATTTAGGTCATATACGCACCTACGCAATGAGGCTATTGAGCCCAAACCTGAGCCTACATTTTTGGCTCTAAGCATATTGTCAAACGTTTCCTTTGGCAAGGTCTCACCGGTTTCGTAGTGTTGAGCAAACGAGCTGAGCATTTCATAATCCCATATCCAATTCTCAAATATCTGAGACATGGCCTCACCAAAATCAGATTTTGAATTGGCCTGATAAGCGAACTCTCCTTCATAGGCCATGGCGTCCATTACATGCCCAAACTCATGAAACAAGGTGCTCAGTTCGCCATGACTTAGTAATGAAGGAAGTGTTTCGGTGGATCTGGTGAAATTACCTAACAACATAGCAACAGGAACCTCATAGCCTTCAGGGGTATTTCTCCCAGAGGTCAAATCCACGGCGTAGAACCAGCTCTCTTTGTTTGGTCTTGGGAAGAGATCAAGATAGAAACGGCCCTTAAGCTTTCCTTCTTCATAAACCTCGTACATTTCTATCTCTTCATGCCAAACCGATCCTTTTTCTACTTTTCTAAATTCGAACCCCAGCAATTCCTGATATATGGTAAATACCCCCTCAAGACATTTCTTCATTGGGAGATATT
>JAAEPI010000427.1 GCA_024232835.1 Cytophagales bacterium | reverse complement strand
ACTTTTATAAGGTGGGACAGTCTGTTATATCAGAAAATTATGCGAGATTTTTTTTAGAAACCCTTGGAAGGGGTAAGTCACCCATACGACTCACCACCCATTCCAATGGATCTGGAAATTTTTGTCGAAATGCGCGCTCCGCTGCTGTAGTACCATCTGTTCGTTTTAAATAATAATTATGAAGAACGGTAAGAGCTTTAAGACGTTTGGGTGAAAGTCCCCTGCCATTATGGTGCATTTGGGATAACCAACCATTCCTGCCCTCGACAGCCGAGGAGGTTCTTTGAAAATTAGAAACCATCCATTTCGCCCACCCCATCATCTCTTCATTTTGTTCAAATTGTGAAGTTAACGGGTGCTCATAGAAATTTTCTCGAGCATTGTCAGAGGCATATAGATACTCTTCCTTTAAATCAGGATCCTTTGTTTTGGCAGCCTGGTTCTCCCAATATAACTTGGGGAGGAGGTATTATTTCAACCAGGATTTGAAATCTTCATTCATGACTTCATCCTGATCATTCAGATATTCATCAACCCAAATCCACCATGTGTCGATCAAAGAGGCTATATCATCAATCTGGTT
>JAAEPI010000426.1 GCA_024232835.1 Cytophagales bacterium | reverse complement strand
GAAAAGGAATATTGAAAAATGAATGAAATTTAATGCTATAATTGCAGGTCTTCTAAAGTGGCACCATTACTCCGAAATCACTGGCATGGTCACTCCGAAATAGCCAAGAGTAATAGTGCACTCTTTTTAAGATTTGTAAACATAAATAATCGACGTTTTTTCATATGAGTTTTCAGATAAATTGTAATCTGCACCTTCAACATAGTAAAAACTTTAGATAGATATCTTATTGTTTGTTAGATAAGGAGATACGTGTTTTTCAGCAGGCCCTAAGTAATCCACTCGATTCCCAGCCATTGGTGGGAAGTCTGAGTCCAGAGGTTTCGTCAACTCTCCTCAAAGTTCACTTGGGCGAGAAGAAAAAGGGAGGAGTAGGGGACTCTGAGATAGATAAGAATGAAGAATAACAAAAGAGATCAGAGTCCTCTGCGAGTGACTCTGAGTACGAGAAAAGTTTCTCCAATACTAATTGAACCGCCGTATACGATACTCGTACGCAGGTGGTATGAGAGGTGCACCATGGGCCTTATGGCTCAAGGTTGCCTCGATTGTGTTTTCGTTTTTAGTCGTTTAGTTGGATGTTTTTTACTAGGTAGTTTGAAACTACTCTAATAATATCGTTTACACTTTCAGTCATAAATAACGTCTTATAATCATTCTCACTTTCAAACAATATCGTTTTTCTCTTTAGAAAATTATCGGTGTTAGTACTTCTGCCTACAATTAGAAGTTTGTATTGAGAATCACCAAATTCAACTGAGCAATCAATGTCGAAATCAATTTTTTTAGACGCTGACTTTAAGGACAAAAATCGTTTAATCCAAGAAATGTTGGAAACATCTTCTTCCTCAAGATTGTGTCCAAAAACTTCATATGGTTTGATCGTTACTTCACGATCCCCAAACGCTGAAAGAGGGTTTCGTATAGTCTTAGTTTTTTCTACTTTAAGATGGTCAACATGATTTTCAGTTTTTACTTCAGGGAAAAAATCTTGGAACTTAAGAAAGAATTTTTCCAGTGGCTCCCATATATCATCGTTAATGTGGAGGTAGATTTCATAAGAGATTTTAGGAGTTCTAAATATCGTTGATTTTGTAAGTTTTTTTCTTTTTAGAATTTCAATCTCTTTCTCTATATCACCATATTCCTCCATATCTTCTCCTTTTCCTGCCTTAATGCTTAATTCTAGAGACCAAACTTGTTGTTTTTCGATGTATTCAACTAGCCCTAATTTATCTCCTAAATCCGCTTTTTGTAGTGCTGTTAAATAGCTTTCTTTATCATCTGATTTGATTATTACTGGTGGGTAATTATTTCTTAGAAGAATATAATTCATGATTAGTCTTGCGACTCTTCCATTCCCGTCATCAAATGGATGAATGCAAACGAATTTGTAATGAAACTCTGCCGCTAAATGTACTGGGTGGATTATGTTTATATTGGTCCTATACCAAATAATAAGTCCATTCATCAATAAAGGTGTTTCTTCTGGTGAGGCATATTCATGAATCTCACTATTTCTTAGAAGAACACTATTTGGAAGAGACTTGTATTTACCAATCTCTATTTTTTTTCGTGATGGATTTCCGTTAAGGTCAATTGAATCTTTCCAAAAATCTTTAACCAAAATTGTCTTGTTTAGTTCGCAAATAAATTGCTCGGTCAAAGGACGTTCTTCATCTTTTGCCAACTCCTCAATTTGTGCAAGAGCGACATCATGGGCTTTCATTTCTTCAATATCACTTACGGGAACATCCCCTGAACTTTTATCAAATAGTAATAGTAATTGGGTTTGACCATATGTTAATGTATTACCTTCTAAATGATTTGAGTTGTAGTTGAATTCCAAACGAAATTTCTTTTTGAGATTATTAGCAAACTCTTTACTAATTGGTGCGAGTTTATCCAGATCTTTTTTTAAATTATTTATTTTATCTATGTTCTTGGTGCTGTATAGCATTTCTTTCATTTATTCTTTATGCTAGATTCTAAAAGATCTTTAATATCAACATCTAAAATGTCAGCTATTTTATACAAATCTTCAATTGAAGGTTGTCTTCTGTTCTGGGCATAAGAATTGATCATATTATAACTTTTCCCCAGTTTAGTAGCTAACCATGTTTGTTTGATGCCCTTTTCTTCCAGAATTACTTTGATTTTATTCATATCTCATTTGGTGAGTTAAATATATGAAACAAAGTAGTGATTTGCTATTTAAAGTCGGATTATCTCTATGAAGTGTAATGAAACACAACTTGTTGCTAACGCCCATTGTGCGTGTCATCTACCCTTCAAATACAGCGGTGCATGATATCTATCCTTATAGCGTGGTAATGGACGGTTACTAACAACAAAGCATTCATGATCGTATCCATTTTATTGATAAGGCATCCACTTGATTCCCAGCCTTTGGTAGGAAGTCTGAGTCCAGAGGTTTCGTCAACTCTCCTCAAAGTTCATTGGGGTGGGAAGGATAAAGGGAGGAATAGAGGGCTCTGAGATGAATAAGAATGAGAATGAAGAATAGACAAAAAACAAAAGAACTCAGAGCCCTCTGCGAGTGACTCTGAGCGGGGATAAGGGAGAAAGGTTCTATTTAAATATTCTTTGAAAAAATGATGGAGTCTTTGGTGGTTTTAATTGACTCAATTCATCGATGAATTTCCCTATCCTTGTGCTCCTTTCGGTTAGCTCATTAATCCAATCCTGGATGGCTATTCCGCTAACATCTCCGTTTTTACCCACATGATTGTTTATCTCATCAAGTTCTGAATTAATGAGATCTTGTTGATCAGTAAGGTTTCTATCTATAAAGTCTTTGTAAGTATTATAGGATTTTATAACACCATGTTTTGACTCGCTTTTCAAAATTTTATTTGCGAAGAAATTCCAATCATCTAAGTAGTCGTGTTTTATCATCATGTAGCTAGCATATGCGACACATATCTCTTTAAATTTTGGGTTTTCAATAAATACTAAAACGAAGTTGGATGTTTGATTGCTTAGGAACATTTTAAAGTATTCTAATTCAGCTGTTTGATAGTTATCTAGAGCCTTAATATTAGATTTTTTGTCTTTGTCAACTTCAATGATGAAATAGCTATGGGAATTTGCATCGCTTGCATCTAACCAGGATCTCCTTATTGGAATATGATTTTGGATGAACACTTGATTTAATTTTTTATAGATCTCGTACTTCGAATCTATTTCTAGGATTCTAGCGATCTGGGTTATGTCAAGTTTTTGTTTTTCCAATGAAAGTAGGTATAGAAAATCTTGTAGTTCGGGATGATTTTCACCTTCTTTTAATTTCAGATCATAGATAATGTCTATAATTTCAACCAAGGAGGCCCATTTATGGGTTCTCACATGTCTGAGCTGAATTTCTACTTGCTTATGTTCATTAACAGGACTTTTTATATATATGTGATATCCTTTATATCCATCAGGTTTTGGGTCGGTGACATAGTCCTTAACCTTTGTGACAGTATATAGTTTTGAAATTTCATTTCTAATTAAAGAGAGAGCTGATTTGGAATGACAAATTACTCTGCAGCCAGCAATGTCACCCATATTGCCTAGAGACATAGTTGGTTCTCTTCTAATCTTTGAAAGGATTGATTCAATGCGCTTAATTCTTAGAGATATCAAGCTGTCTCTTCTTATGCGTTTTGCGACTCTTGCAACGTTTTCGAAAACAGGGGAAATGTCCTCCTTGAAAGAGGTTCTGTAGCCTTGTAATTGTTCTAAATTGTCCGCGTCAATGCTATTCCCTTCTCGTATGGTTGTTCGAAGTTGTTTGCCTAGTTTATTAATTTGGGATTTGGTGGTCATTCATTTTTGCTAACGCCAAGCTAACAGGTGCGCCCCCACCAGCTTGTAAAAAACACTAATGTAACGAAACTGCCCAAAACCAACAACTGTAACTACGAAGTGCTGCGTTCGGAAAGTCTAAGTCCAGAAAGAAGAAAGCTGATCAAAGAGATGAAATTTCAGAATGGTTGTTGGTGCTACTTGTTTACTCAGGAGCTTGAAGAGAGCACCATGGCACATGCCTGATCAACGACTGTTATGTAGTTGTTGTAGATAGGAATCAAATCTTATTAAATAAGCCATGAAATCATTTTTGGTTATAGCATTTTTCTCAAATTCTGTGAGCAATTCTTTATTTGAGTTAATTAACTCTCTCACCATGCTTTTAGAAATTGGAAACATCTTTCCATTCTGCATATCGAGTCCAGCAAGTGATTTCTGATGTGGTAGTGCAAGCCTTGTTACTGCTCTAAAAACACTATATTTTTTTCCCTTATATAGAAGTTTCGAATAACGTAAAGCGCCAGATGGATCATATAACTTGGAATTAATGTAATAGTTTGTTCCATCTGAAAAACCCCACATAAACTTTTTTGCGTTCTTCAGTTTTGGGGTTATTACTATTTGATTGAGATTTATCCATTGTTTACTTGAATCAGGGAAGTTTTTGTAGTCAATTTTATAGCCTGGTAATATTTGTTCCTTTACCAATGCGCTAAGTGAAGGGTAAATTCCGTTTGGAACATTTGGGTCAGTATTTATTACTAACTGCGTCGGAAACTGATTCGATTTTCTGTCATTTTTTTTGAAATATAGGTCGTCATTCTCTTGCGAAAAAAGGTTCAAGATTGAAAAAACACTTAAGAAAAAACTGAACAGAACTTTCATTGCCGAATAATACATAACTAGTCGTTAACACCCACTGTGCGTGTGATCTACCTTCCAATTATACAGCAGCGTGTGTAATTCCCTCATATGGGATGATGAAAAGGGGAGGACAAGAATCTACCTGGCTTAAACGACTCGTTCGTGACTATCACAACTCTCTCTTTCACCCCCCAACCACGTAAAAAGCTCCCCAATAATTCGGATGTGGATACTGCTCTTGGAGTTTGATTTGGGCTTGCTTGAGTGCTGTTCGTGGATTGCCGGATTGGAGATAGAGTTCATAGAAATTGGTCATCAGCAGTTGAGTCGCCGTATCATCAACCTTCCACAAACTTATAATCACATGATCAGCACCAGCTACCTGAAAGGCTCGTTGCAGGCCATAAACACCCTCACCATCCACCACTTTTCCTCGACCTGTTTCGCACGCTGAAAGAACGACAAGTCTGTTGCCCTGCAGATTGAGCTGAGCTACTTCCTTGGCGGTGATGATCCCATTTTCTTCCTGCACATTGGCGGCTTCTTTAATATTGGCCAGCAACAAACCCGAGTGGGTGAGGGGATCATCTTGAATTATGTTCTCAGAAGATTCTTCAAAGAACCCATGCGTGGCAATGTGTAAAATATCTGTTGAACCAACCGTTTTTAATTGTTGCTCATGTGCTTGATCTGCCAGATAGATCGAGGCATCAATCCCCGATGTTTCCATCAATTTATTGATGTTCTCAACCTCAACTTTGGTGCCTGGCAAGTCAGATACCCCATTTGTGAAGATGTCTCGAAACGTACTTGTTCGTAGTGAATCGTTTGAAGTTTCGTCTGGTTGTGTGTTGAAATTGGGAAATCCAAAGAGAATAGCGCTCTTGGCTTTTTCAGCAGACGTTGACCTGTTCAATAGTTCGTTCGTATTTCCAACTAGTACTATTTCCGATTCGTTGAGTACGTATTGTGATGTGGCGGGATTAAGTAAAGTATTAAGATTGAGCAGGTGATACACGCCATCGGAGGAGAAGTAGATTTTGTCATAACCAGCAAGTTGATCTGCAATTGGCTTCCAGAAAAGGTCGTACGAATTGGCGTCTACTAGCTTGAATTTGATTTTGTTTTTATAGCCGTTGAAATGCTTGGAGTCCATCAGATATCCGTCTTCCAATCGTACATATTTGGGATGGTCAGTTGTCTTGTTGTCTATGATCAACAGGAGATAGCTTACCTTTTCTTTGATCAATTCATTTTTCTCAAAATCGAACGAAACTATTCGAATCACCTCAATCGCTACTTCGCCATCTTTCAGTGAGCTGGCAATGTCCTGCCATTTTGTTGGTTTGGTCTTGGCGGAGATTCCCGGTAGGGAATTCAGTACCCGCTCGTATTCTTCACCAACTACCTTTATACTGTCGAGATACACCCGCTGAGCGCCCTGTGGATTGATTTGCTCCAATTTGGCCACTTCTTCGTTGATCGAAATCCATTGCATGTAAGCAAGCTGAATGTTGGAATCCTTATGTGTGTTCAGGAAGTTTCGAAGCTTCATGCTTTCGCTCAGCAGCATGGCCTTGGTCTTGATTTGCGTATCATAAAGCAACGCTGCATATACCGGATGTTCGTCCAATTCGTCATTGAGGAAGGAAAAATATGCCCCTAATTGTCCTTTTATTGTATGGTAATATTCAAGACGTTCCTTCTCACTTAGGTAGGGAAAATATTCATCCAGTATATACAAATAATCATCCATGGATTGTTTGAAATTCTCAACTGCCTTATCGGCTTGGCCGCTGAGTAAGTTTGTGCAGGCGATGTTATACAAGGAGGTAACCGTGAACTGGTTGTACGAGCCCAGAATCTTCTTTTTTAGTTCGTAGGATTGTTGGAATAATTTTAAGGCTTTTGGGTAGTCTTTCCGGCCAAATTGTACCAGAGCCAAATCATTTTGTGTGAGCGTGATGTCGAAATTATTCGTACCAATGGAGGCTTTTTGTCCTTCCAGTACTTCCAACAAGATTTTTTCAGCTTCATCTAATTTGCCAGCTTTGAAGTAAGCTGTACCTAGGCTTTGCCTGAGTCGCAACACCTCCCGATTATCATCTCCAACCAGGATTTTCCTAATATCATAGGATTTCTGTAGTGCCTCAATAGCCCATTCATTCTTCCCAATAGCGGTGTATAGAACGCCAGCTACTTGTAGAGAAAACGAGTACTCATGACTATTAGCACCATGTAGTTTCAGGTCATTTGAGAGAATGAAATCCAGAAATTGAAGTGCTCTGGAATTCCGACCAGTCTGGATGTAGAGGCTGGTAAGATTTGAAGCGACTACCGTACTCATCGGGCTTTCTAAGCCGTGCTTCTCTTTTTGAATGTTGAGTGTTTGTTTGAAGAGAGCTTCTGCCTTTTCATATTCACCCGAAATGGTTAGAAGCAATGCGATTTGATTCATTGAATAGATCAGATCATCAGCGTATTTTTCTTCATCCTTGGAATAGAATTCAAAAGCTCGTTTAGCGTAGGTTTGGGCATCCGAATATTTACCCAGCTTTCGCAAATAGTCTACATAGTTAGTATCAAACAACGCTTGCATTTCTCCAGCATTGGCCTCTTCTGATCTTTCAATAATCCTGTAAGCTTTCTTATAAATACGATTGGCATTCTTATAATCACCCAACTCAGAATACGCAACGGACAAGTAATTTAAAGAGTACAAATACTCGTCGCTACTTTCAGAATAATGACCTCTAGCTGCCTTTTCATTTTCAAGAAGATAGGGAAGTCCAATGCTAAAATTCTTCGTGTTGATGAATGAAGCACTCAAACCTTCCAGCGCATAAACCCTTGAAATTCTATCGATGCTGTCTTCTTCGATAAGGAATTCAAGCATGGTTTTGAAGTGAGGAATGGCTTCCAGATAATTACTCTCACCGTAGGTAGCATTTCCCAAATCTCGATAATAGTAAGCCTTAAGGTTGGAATAGTAGGCCGTCTTGTTTGGAAATTTTTCCAGAAAGGATTCCAGATATTTATACCCCTCAGCATATTTGCTCCAGTATTTCTCAAGCTCCAGCAGGTTCTCAACAATTACCCAGTAATCTGGAGAAGCCTCGGTTATAAGGCTCAAAGACTTTTCGTAATACTCTTTGGATACCTCATAATTATCTACCTGAAAAGCACAAATTCCAGCTGTGTTATAGGTTTGATAAATGTTGGCACCAGTAGAAGCTTGATATTTTTCATTGGTCAATAAATACGAATAGAGTTGAAGAGCTTCCTGGTACATGTCCAACGCATTGTAGCACAAGACAAGATTCTCAAGGCTTGTGACATGGGATGAGCCATTTTCACCTTCGAGTTCTTTATACAGTGTGATGGCCACATCGTAGTAACTGATTGCCGTTTCATAATTCTCTCCTTGATATAATCTTATGCCCATTTGGTTGAGAATGTAGGCGTAGTTGGTGGCACCATTTTCTTCACCCGCTTCATAGGCCTTTTTAGAAATTTCTACAGCCGTATTTAGGGCATTATACGCTTTGGTGAACTGCTCTGAGCTCCAATAGTAGGTGCTGCTGTCAACGAGCATTTGTAGTTCCTGACTCTGCGATTTTAGGAGAGAAAACAGAAAAAGTATTAGTGTAATTGACTTTCGCATCAAGCAAAGGAATTGATTAAAAGTGAAAGCTGTTATTCCATGGGGGTGGTATCCTGTTATTCATACATCAGATACTTCTCCCTCATTTCCTTAAAATTGGCCAATTCCTGCTTCCAAGATTCTCTAATTTCTTCAGCAGACATTCCTGATTTTATTTGATCATCCAGATCTCCTGCTAGTAGCTTAATGTAAGGAGTAAAAAACTCATCAGGTTTTCCCATTTCATTGTAGAAATCAATTAAAGGTTCTATCGTGAAATTGTAATCAATTGTCTCGGTTCGGAAGTCAAGACCATAGCATAATTGTCCATTGTACTTGGGTGTTTTAGCTCCTTCACGAGGTGAGGGAGTAAAGCTGTAGGTGCTGTCAGGATAGTCAGGATGACCAATATGCTGGAAAGATGCATTCGTTCCTCGGCCCACAGAAGCAATGGTTCCCTCAAACAAGCAAAGGCTTGGATACAGCGCAATACTCATATCATTCGGAAGGTTAGGAGAGGGCTTGAGAGGCAAGGTGTAGGGAGTGGCATGATTCCAGTTTTGAACAGGAATCACAGTCAGATCTACGGTCAGTTCATCTTTGAGCCATGCTTCGCCAACGATCATTTTCGCTAGTTCACCAATCGTCAATCCATGAACAATTGGGATGGGATGTAGACCTACAAAAGAACGTAGAGATTCATGGAGAAAAGGGCCATCTACATAGCTTCCATTTGGATTGGGTCTGTCCAGCACAATAAATGCAATATTATTTCTGGATGCAGCTTCCATCATATAATGCATCGTGCTGATGTATGTATAGAACCTGACGCCAACGTCTTGCATATCGAAGATGATCACATCAAGTCCACTAACATCTTCATCACTCGGTTCACGCTTTTCCCCAAACAACGAAATCAACTGGTGTCCTTCAGTTTGTTCATCGGCTACATGTTCACCCGCATCAGCCGTGCCTGTGAAGCCATGTTCTGGAGTAAAGACTTTTGGGATATTAATTCCAAGAGAGATTAAGGTGTCCAGCAAATGTATTTTCCCAATTTTAGATGAATGATTGACACACAAGCCGACTTTCTTATCTTTAAGTAATGGAAGATAGTCCGAAACTTGCCAGGCTCCTGGCTGAATTTCCTGATTGATTGTTGAATCTTCTTCAGTATTCAGGATAGGTGAGCAAGCAAACAATAAAAGCCAGCAAAGCGAAATAAAAATGTGGTTCATAGAGTTAAATTGCAAACGCTAAAGATAGAACATCTTGAATCTCCCACTATTCATATCGAGAAGAATTGCTAAGAACGAATCGGGTTCCTTTTCGTCTACTATTCATCGGATTGCTGTGGTCAGCATAAGTATCAGTTTGATGGCTCTGATTGTGGCATACATGGTTTTGTATGGTTTCCAGGGAGCTATTCGTGATAAAGTCTTTAACCTCAGTGGCCACCTTACGGTGAATAAATACGCGCTCTCAAATTCCTTTGAAGAGACATCTATTTTGGCTTCCGACTCTTTGATGCATGTACTTACGTCCCACGAAAACATTCGCCACGTTCAACGATTCGTGTTAAAGGCAGGACTTCTAAAAACGGATGAAGAAGTTCAGGGCATTATTCTCAAAGGGGTGGGATCAGACTTTGACACGGCTAATTTCTCCACTCAAATGATTGACGGTGTTTTTCCTGATTTTGAAGGAGAAAAATATTCCACGGATGTGGCGATTAGCGATAAAATTGCAAATCTCCTGCGTCTACAGGTTAACGAGAAAGTCACTATATTTTTTGCTCAGCAACCTCCAAGATATCGGCGCTTAACTGTCACTGGAATTTATAGTACGGGTATGGAAGAATTTGATGATAGATTCATTTTCGGTGATATTGATATGATTCGTAGAATCAATGATTGGAGCGATCAACAAGCAGGAGGAATAGAAGTATTCCTTGAAGATGAGAGTCAGATTGAAGCAATGGAGGGTGAGCTATTCAACACGTTGGACATTGACCTAAATGTCATCAGTTCCTATCGGCAATATCCTCAGATTTTTGAATGGTTGAAGTTGCTTGATCGCAATGTCCTTGTCCTGCTGGCACTTATCGTTTTTGTTGCATCATTTGGGATGATTTCTATGGTACTGATTCTGATTATGGAGCGTACGCGAATGGTAGGAATGATGAAAGCTCTGGGTAGTGCGGATCAGATGATCAGGAAAGTATTTCTGTATTCAGGATTGCAATTGATTGCAAAGGGGTTGATTATTGGAAATGTCCTTGGTTTGATGATTTGCTGGTTGCAATATGAGTTTCAACTTATCCCCTTAGATGCGGCTAATTATTACATGCATTTTGTTCCGGTGATATTCGATTGGCCTACGATTATTGGATTGAATGTGATGATCGTCGTTATGGTCGGGTTGACACTGTTTATCCCAATTCGGGTGGTGTCATCTATAGAACCCATCAAGGCGATAAGGTTTGATTAAGCGGCAGGCTCGTATTTCCTAAACCAACTTCTTATTTTCATTTGTATCACCCCAATAATCGCTTCCTTAAAAATACCACTTGACATTTTGGATTGTCCCCTGGTTCTGTCTGTAAATACGATGGGTACTTCCTTGATTTCGAATCCATGTTTCCATGTCAAAAACTTCATTTCTATTTGAAAGGCGTACCCTATAAATTTGATATGATCCATGTCTATTGTTTCCAGAACTCTCCTTTTGTAGCATTTGAAGCCAGCAGTAGCATCCCGAAATGGCATTCCAGTGACTAGACGCACATACCAACTGGCAAAATAGGACATCAGTACTCTGCCCATGGGCCAGTTCACTACATTCACACCAGTGATGTATCTCGATCCGATAACCATATCCATTCCGCCTTCGCAAGCCGCTTTTAAAGACAGAAGGTCCTTGGGATTGTGAGAGAAATCAGCATCCATTTCGAAGATCAAATCATAGCCATTATCAAGTGCAAAATGGAAACCAGCTATGTACGCCGTTCCAAGTCCATGCTTCCCTTCTCTTTCCAAAAGATGCAACCGTTCGGGCCAGTCCTCTTGAAGTTTTTTTACCTCAGATGCGGTACCATCTGGAGAGCTATCGTCAACAACCAATACGTGAAAGTAGGTTTCAAGCAATATCACTTCGTTGACAATGTCACGGATGTTCTCTATCTCGTTATACGTAGGAATGATTACAAGGCTTTTCGTCACGACTGCTGGTTGTGTTTGCCGAATTCGTTGCTAATTTAACCCAGAATAATGATTAGAGTTTTGTTGTGAAGGGTTAAAGAATAATAAAATCAGTTGCTTTCGCGAGGAATCATAATTTGTGTTATGATGACAAGCGAACCAAGTGGTAAGCGACTGATTTTGAAGTAATTTTACCATGTAATAGAAAGTCTAATCATTATTCTGGGTTGGACCCTCAAGTGTTTAGACCTTTAATGAATGAAACAAAAGGCGGTTTTTTTAGATCGAGATGGTGTATTGAACGAAGAAAGAGGTGATTACGTGTGGCTCCTGGAGGATTTCAAGATAGTACCGGGCATTATAGACGTCCTCAAGAAGTTGAAATCACAAAGCTATTTACTAATAGTTGTGACTAATCAGGCCGGAATCGCTAAAGGCAGATACACGCAAGAGCAGATGCAAGAATGTCATGATTACTTCCAAAAAGAATCTGGTGACTTGATCGATCACTTTTATTATGCGCCCAATCATCCTGATTTCTCAGAGAGTTTGACTCGCAAGCCTGATTCACTTATGTGGGAGAAGGCTATGGCCAAATTCAATATTGATCCCCTACAAAGCTGGATGATTGGGGATAAGGAGCGGGACTTGATTCCAGCGAAGAAATTCGGTATGAAAACGATTCGCATTTTTCTTGAAGGCTATTACCAGGAAGGGGAGGAGACAATTGGAGATTATGGAGTGAAGAGTGTTAGGGAGATTATGGATTGTTTTTTTTAGTGGTTTTTTTTGGATACCATAACCCTCTCATAAAAAAGTGTTTATCGACAAGACACAAAACGTATATTGTCCTTCATATCGACCATTATTTGATTCAGGATGACAATTGTTCTTTTGATTTCCTCTTCTGTGTTTTCCACTCCTAAAGAAAGACGCACAGAGCAATGCGCTTCCTCCTCCGTTAATCCTAAAGCTAGCAGTACATGCGAAGGATCAGGTGACCCTGAGCGACAAGCTGAACCTGAGGACAATGAAACCCCTCTCTTATCCATCGCCAGTACCAAAGACTCTCCTCTCACCTCTGGCAATGTTACATTGAGTGTGTTGGGCAATCGGTGCTCAGTACTCCCGTTAATCTTTCCTCCATCAAACAGGTTGAGAATCTCGTATTCCAGTTTGTCACGCAATGCGGCAATACGCACAGAATACTCAATATTTGATGCTGCTAATTGTGCAGCTTCTCCCATTCCTACAATGCTGACTAGATTTTCCGTTCCTGCCCTTTGCTTAGCTTCCTGACTACCGCCGTTTATCAGAGGATCAATCACTACTCCTTTCTTTACATACAGTATGCCACAGCCTTTTGGTCCGTGCAATTTATGGCCGGACATTGTAAGCAAATCCACATTCAACTCCTGAACATCAACCGGAATCTTGCCAATCGCCTGAACTGCATCCGTGTGAAAAAGAACTTCATGTTGCTTTGCGATAGCTGCCAACTGTGCAATTGGCTGGATGGTGCCGACTTCATTGTTGGCCAGCATGATACTAACCAGGCATGTTTTTGGTGTAATGGCATCCAGCAATGCCTCAGGTTCTATTAAGCCCGTTTCCGTTGGTTGGAGATAGGTGACAGAAAAACTATTTTCTTCAAGCCACTTGCACGTGTTTAGTACTGATGGGTGCTCGATACTCGTGGTGATGATATGGTTTTTGGTATTTCTGTTTTTAAAGGCCACTCCTTTGATAGCATTGTTGTTGGCTTCAGAACCACCACTGGTAAATATGATTCTTCTGGCTGTGCAGTTTATCAGATTGGCAAGGTTCCTCCTGGCTGCATCTAGAGCAATTTTCGCCTCTTTTCCTTCCGAATAAATGCTAGAAGGATTGCCAAATTTCTCCAAATATTCGACCAATACTTTTTTCACCTCATCACTCAGTGGTGTGGTGGCATTGTTATCGAGATAAATGCGTTTTTCTTTGCCCGATTTCTGTCCATTGGATTTGATCTGCCTATTTATTTCCCCTGAATCAATCTCCAGTTTATTCGTAATTGTAGAGACCTTTTTCACTTCGCATAGCAGGGATTTGTAAACTGGAAATCCAGAAATTGGATCATAGTTTTGCAAATCGGTCAGCGCATTAACATTTGCCTTTTGCCAAGCTTCAGGACCTAACGGCCCACCTCCTCCCATATTGGCATCAATAGCACCTGTAATAATATCATCAGTAACATAGGCCCTCATTTCTACCTTTCCTCGAGCAGTTTCAATTTGGACAAGCTCACCATTTTCGATACCTCTATCTTTTGCGTCTTGAGCGTTAAGAGTTACCGTTGGCTCCTTTCGTTCTTTCACCAACGATTCTATGCTATGATGTTGCGAACGGAAATCGGTAGTAACTCGTGCTCCTGAATTGAAAATAAGGGGATAGTTGTTATGAAGATCTGAAGACAATCCTTCCGTAGGTTCGGTGTACACAGGTAATGCGTCGTAACCGTTTTCTTCAAGAATGGAGGAAGCTATTTCAAATTTTCCACTAGGAGTATCGAATCCCTTTTTTCCATCTTCTCTCAACAGACCTTTCTCCCATTTTTTGTACTGCAGCATGACCGGCTTTTTTTGAACCATCCCGCCATTTCTCCTCACTTCATCCAATGAAAACCCAGAACCTTTCAAGACGTGTTGCAGCAGTTCTTCTTCATTTTGAGGATACAGATGTCCGTAACCGAGCTTGTCGGCCAATTCTGCCATGATGAAAAAATCGTTTCTTGATTCGCCGACCGGCTCTATCACTTTTTCTCGAATTTTAAATAATGAACCATAGGTCATGTATGACTCAATTTCATACATCGTAGTTGCTGGTAGTACTATGTCGGCATATGCAGCATCAGCGGTGAGATATCGATCAATGCACACCAAGAAATCAAGCTCATTCAAGGTTTCTTTCCAGATATCAGGTTCCGGCCAAGACGTAGTTATGGAACCACCATGAATAATCAATGAACGGATTTTGTATGGATTACTTTTCAGAACTGACTCTGGTAGTGAAATAGCATGGGATTCTCCGCGATAAGCGCTATAAACAGGGAACCGATCCTGACCAAGTGCTTTTTTCATGTCTGGGTTAGGAATGAGCCCGGATTTATTTATCGGAAACTGATTTTCTTTCATAGAAAAACATCTCCCGCCTGGCACATCCAGCTGTCCTGCCATTGCCCAAAGCACAAAAGTTGCCCGTATATTCTGAACTCCACTGTTGGTGTATTCCAATCCGGTGTACATAACAGGGGCAGCCCCGTCCGCGGAAACAATTTGTCTTGCAAGGCTTACAACTGTCTCAGCAGGGACACCTGTTTTTTCTTCAACATCCACGGGAGTGAAGTGCTGGACATATTGCGAAAACTCTTCGAATCCGATCATCTCGTTTTCAACAAATTGGGCATCATAGAGCTCCTCTTCAATTAGCACATTACAAAGCCCTAAGGCCAATGCTCCATCGGTACCAGACCGGATAGGAATCCACTCTGCGCCTTCCAGCTTTGCCAAAGCTGTTCGTCTTGGATCGATAACAATTACTTTTGCTCCCCTCTCATGGGCTTTAATTATTCTTTCGAAATCAGTGGGGGGGCTGTCTGTTGCAGGGTTGGCTCCCCAAACAACGATTACTTCTGCATTTTCAATATCTGAGAACATATTGAAATACATCTCACCCATCGTCACATGCGGGGCTATCATGGCGAATGAAACATAGCACAGCGCTCCGACCCCTAAGGTATTTGGCGAACCAAAAGGGAAAAGCACACTTGATGCTGACGAAATTGCTACCTCTTTTGGTTGATAAACATCACACAAGGCCAATTCAAAACTCCCCCTGCCAGTGTAGATTGCTGTAGCTTCAGGCCCGTGTTTGTCCTTTATAGCTTCTAGTTTTTCAACGATGATTTCATAAGCTTCATCCCAGGATATTTGCTCAAACTCATACGACCCTTTTGCCCCTTTTCTCTTCATCGGATATTGCAAGCGGTCATCTGAGTAGACGATATCTCTTGAGTGTTTTCCAATCTTGCATATCACTCCGTTACCGGACGAAGCATCAGCTCGAACGTCTTCGATCTTTCCATCATCGTCATAGGACACATGGATCCAGCAGCCTGCCGGGCATATTCCACAAAGGGCACTTTTTTCTGCTTTTGTTGATGTCATTTTCGGATCACTCTCAAATATTAGTTGTGAATATAAGGGTGACTATCTTCATGATTGCCACCAACATCAGGATACCCCTATCAACGGTCAGGATAATCCGATATTTATTTCTCAAAGCTAGTCAAACGATTCACACAAAAGTAATTCACTCATACCCCAATATCTTCATCATTGATTCGCTGGTCTGTTCTTCAGCAAACAGTTCGGATTGAATTTCCCCATTTTTATCTTTCTTGAGAATGACGTGCTTGGGTGCCGGGATCAGGCAATGCTGAATGCCACCATATCCGCCCAACGATTCCTGATAGGCGCCATTGTGAAAGAATCCAAAATATAGGTCTTCCTTTTCTTTCTTGACAGGAAGAAATACTTCTGCAATGTGCATCTCAGAATCATAGTAGTCCAGACTGTCGCAGGTTAGTCCACCGATATTCACCTTATGAAATTCATTGTCCCACAAGTTAATCGGAAGCAGGATATACTTCTGATTGGTTCCCCACACATCGGGCATATGGGTGATAAACGATCCATTCATCATGTACCAGAGTTCTTTGTCGTTTTGCAATTTTTCATCAAGCACGGAGTAGATGGTAGCACCGCTCTCACCAACCGTGTAGCTTCCGAATTCAGTCACGATGTTCGGCACGGGCACATTATACTTATCACATATTTCTTTAATATTTCTGACAATTTCCTCTGCCATGTATTCATAATCATAATCGAATGCCAGGGAAGTTTTGATAGGAAACCCACCACCAATATCTACCGAATCAAGATCAGGGCATAGCTTTTTTAGGCTGCAGTACATTTCGATAAATCGACTCAACTCGCTCCAATAATAGGCTGTGTCCTTTATTCCAGTATTGATGAAATAGTGGAGCATTTTCAGCTTGGCGTGCGGATGGTTCTCAATACGATTTTTGTAAAGATCCAATACGTCATCATACCTGATACCCAATCGGGATGTATAAAAACCAAAATTTGGTTCTTCATCAGCGGCTAATCGTATACCAATCTTGTACGGCTGATTGATTTGTCCATCATAGGAGTTTAGTTCATTCAGCGTATCAAGTATGGGCATACAATTTCTGAATCCATCATTGATCAGGTTTGCCACATTGGATAAATAGAGAGGCCGCTTGAAACCATTGCAAATTATGAGGTGATCTTTTGTGAGACTTCCACTTTTGTGGAGGCTTTTTATCAGGGAAATATCGAATGCAGAAGATGTCTCAATTTGTGATCCACAGGCCAAGGCCTCTTCCAGCACAAAACGAAAGTGAGAAGATTTGGTGCAGTAGGCATACTTGTATATTCCCTCATACGACAGCTTTTCAATGGCCTGCTCAAATATCTGCTGAGCAAATCGAATATTATCCTGAATCTTTGGGAGATATGAAAGCCGCAAGGGGGTACCGTATTTCTCAACCACCTCCTTCAAATCAACATTATGAAAAAATAACTGATTGTTTCTAACCTTGAACTCCCTCGTGGGGAAGTCAAAAGTTTGGTCGATCAGATCAGCATATTTTTTCATTTAAAGTCGCAGTTAGAGAGTGCAATTATCACAAAAAAATCGAAATCTAAAAAGCATTTGAATTTCATTTTATAAATGTTACTTTGTGTCGATTTTCAAAACTATGATCACAACAAATATTTTGGATGAAACAGCTCCTCTACTGGCGGTTGTATTGGGTACTGCTGAAAGCTTTGGGGGAGTACCAAAAATTGAGGATACGTATGATCCAAAGTCCAGGCAACACATTCTTGAAGGAACCTATCCTATTGAAACCGATTTGATAAGAGAATTAGAGACCGTAGAAAAGGTGCTACTGAAACATGGCGTTACCGTCTATAGACCCAGCCTCATTTCGGATTATAATCAGGTCTTTTCCAGAGACGTAGCTATCGTAATTGGCGATCAGTTGATTGTTCCAGAAATAACAGCCAACCGACAGAAAGAAGTAGACGGGATCCGGTATATTATCGATCAAATAGGCAATGTCTTTTATCCAGAGGATCATGAGCGGATGGAAGGGGGAGATGTGATCCCATGGAAAGGGCATCTATTTGTAGGTTATTCTCGGGCGGCTGATTTTGAAAAATACATGGTAGCGCGAACAAATGAAGCTGGTGTTGATTTTCTGAGGAGAAATTTTCCAGATTGGAAAATAAAACCATTTGAGCTTAACAAGTCAGATGACCGCCCCAGAGAAAATGCACTTCATCTGGATTGTTGTTTTCAAGCTGTAGGAAGGGACAAGGCGGTGATATACCCTGAAGGTTTCAAGAAAAAAGAAGACGTGGGCTTTCTATTTGATTTTTTTGGCCGGGATAATGTCTTCGAAATTGACAAAGAGGAAATGTATGACATGAACTCTAATTTTTTCTCAATCAGCCCTGATATTGTCATCTCGGATAGTAGTTTCACGCGTCTAAATGATCAATTTAGAAACTGGGGTTTAGTTGTTGAAGAGGTTAAATTTAGAGAAGTAGCAAAAATGGAAGGATTGCTAAGATGTTCGACAATGCCTTTGAGTAGAGTATATGAGTAAACAGATAACAAATAGTATATTAATGATTCGTCCGGTGGCATTCCACATGAATGAGCAAACGGCGGTGAATAATTTTTATCAAAAAGCGTGGGATGGTGGTACCGAGGAGACGATACAGGAGAAGGCGCTAATGGAATTTGAAGGGTTGGTATCAAAACTGAAGGAGGAGGGCGTTGAAGTAAGCATATTTGATGATACGCCAGACCCTGCCACACCTGATTCCATTTTCCCGAATAACTGGGTATCCTTTCATGAAGATGGGATGATAAGGTTGTACCCAATGTTCGCCCCGAACAGACGAGCAGAAAGAAGAGATAATATTCTGGCCAAATTGAAAAAGAATTTCAAGGTAATGAAAGTAAAGAGCTATGCTCAGTGGGAAGACAAAAAGGCTTATTTGGAAGGCACAGGAAGCTTGCTACTGGACAGGCAAAATAACATTGCCTATGCGGCTCTTTCTGACAGGACAATGGAGGACCCACTAAATGCGTGGTGCGATGAAATTGGTTATAAAGCCGTCACTTTCCATGCGAATCAAACAGTGAGTGAGGCCAGATTACCCATTTATCATACAAATGTCATGATGGCTCTAGGTGAGAAATTCGCTGTGGTTTGCATGGATTGCATCGATGATGATTTGGAAAAAGAAAGGCTCGAAGACTCTCTGGCTGATACAGGAAAGGAGATAATAGAAATAACGGAAGAGCAAGTAGAGCAGTTTGCTGGCAACATGATTCAGGTAGAGAGCAAAGATGGGAACCGATTGATAGTCATGTCATCAGCGGCCTATCATTCATTAGACAGAGTACAGATCAGATCACTCTCAGCTCACGGGAAATTGATTTATGCTGACCTCAAAGTAATCGAAATGTTAGGCGGAGGTAGTGCCCGATGTATGATGTCTGAAGTTTTTTTACCAAAGAAAAATTAGAGAAAAAGGTGGATATCGAATCGATAATTACAGGCGAAATCTCGAAGGCATTTAGCGAAGTATTCAGCCACCCAATTGGAGCCGAAGATCTGAGCTTACAACCCACTCGAAGGGAATTTGAAGGGAAGTATACGTTCGTTATTTTCCCTTATCTAAAATATACCCAAAAGAACCCAGAAGAATCAGGTAGGACAATCGGAGAATTTGTAACTCAACATTCTCCAATAATCAAAGGATACAATGTGGTAAAAGGCTTTCTCAATTTGGAAATTGAGGACGATGCTTGGTTGCAAATGCTAAAAGAGATTTATGCCGTTGACAATTATGGACAGTCAGCATCTAATGGTAAAAATGTTATGGTTGAGTTTTCCTCACCTAACACCAACAAGCCATTGCATCTCGGTCATTTGAGAACCATTTTTCTAGGTGATTCCATGTCTAGAATTTTAACCACGGCAGGATACGAAGTAAATAAAACAAACCTGGTAAATGATCGAGGCATTCACATTTGCAAATCCATGCTCACTTATCAGAAATATGGTAACGGAGAATCCCCCGATAGCACAGGGATCAAAGGAGATAAGCTGATCGGAAATTACTATGTGAAATTTGATAAGGAGTATAAAAAGGAGATTGCTGAATTAGAATCGGGGGGGATGAATACCGACGAGGCGAAGAAGCAAGCTCCACTGATCTTGGAAGCCCAGGAAATGCTAAAAAAATGGGAGATGGGAGATGAGGCTACAGTGGCACTTTGGGAGATGATGAACGAATGGGTTTATGCCGGATTTGATATTACATATAGTACGATTGGCGTCACATTCGATAAGTTTTATTACGAGTCAGAGACCTACTTGTTGGGGAAGAATCTGGTAGATGAGGGATTGGAAAAAGGTATCTTTTTTAAAAAGGGAAACGGTTCAGTTTGGGTTGATCTCACTGAATATGGTTTAGACGAAAAATTGATTCTCAGGGCAGATGGTACTTCCGTGTACATGACTCAGGATATGGGCACATGTGAGTTGAAACACAAAAATTTTCCCTTCGATAAGTCAGTATATGTTGTTGGTAATGAGCAAGATTATCACTTTCAGGTGCTTTTTTTAATTATGAAAAAATTGGGTCGTCCGTATGCAGAAGGACTTCATCATTTATCGTACGGCATGGTGGACTTACCAACAGGTAAAATGAAGTCCAGAGAGGGAACTGTTGTGGATGCTGATGATCTAATGCAGGAAATGTTTGAAACTGCCGAACGACACACCACGGATCTTGGGAAAAATGAAGGTTTGGAGCCGAAAGAGGCTAACGAGTTGTACAAGATGCTCGGACTCGGCGCACTCAAGTATTTCCTTCTCAGAGTGGATCCTAAAAAACGCATACTTTTTGATCCAATCAAATCGATCGATTTTCACGGAGATACCGGCCCCTTTATTCAATACACATACGCCCGTATTTCGGCAATAATAAGACGAGCGAAAACACTGCATATATCGACAGAAGTGGAAGATGATATCGTATTTCATAAAAGGGAAGCAGACTTAATTTATCAACTGAGTAAATTCCCTGAAATTATCAAAGATGCTGGAGAAGATTATTCCCCCGCATTGTTGGCACAGTACATTTTCGATGTAGCTAAAGATTACAATGGGTTTTACCAAGAGGTACCTATATTTAGTGAAGACGTTAAAGCGCTGGTGAAAATGAGAATAGCCTTGTCTGAGGTGACAGCCAGAGTACTCAAAAGTGGCATGGCAATGCTCAGTATTCAAGTACCAGAAAGGATGTGATGGTGGGTGCATGGATTAAAGCGATGCGCCTAAGAACCCTGCCCTTAGCCTGGGCTTCAATCACCATGGGTGGTTCGTTGGCAGCACTGAATAGTGAATGGGATTGGGGCATTTATTTTCTTTCGCTCTTAACCGCCTTTGCTTTGCAGATTGCATCGAATTTCGCCAACGATTATGGAGATTCTTCTTCTGGGATAGATGGTGAAAATAGGGAAGGCCCCAGCAGAACTATTCAGTCAGGATTGGTCACATCTTCTCAAATGAAGAAGGCTATTATTCTGGTTACGGTAGTGGCATTTGCTCTGGGGCTTTGGTTAATTTTCTATACGTTTATTGATTGGGTTGTCAGTTTATCTTTTATACTAATTGGAGTTGTATCCATTGCAGCTGCGCTTAAATATACCATGGGAAAAAATCCGTATGGCTATGCTGGATTTGGAGACATCTTTGTCTTGGTATTCTTTGGCTGGGTTGGAGTTGGAGGAAGCTATTTCCTTCATACTCAATTCTTGGATTTAATGGTGATGTTACCAGCTAGTGCACTTGGTTTGCTGGCGGTTGCTGTACTTAATGTGAACAATATTCGTGACATTAATTCCGACAAAGCCTCTGGCAAATTCTCCATTCCGGTGAGGATTGGACGTAAGAATGCGGTCATCTATCATGCGGCTATTCTTTTGTCTTCTATGATCCTGCTCGTGCTGTTTGGATGGCTCTCTGATTTTAAGCTTAGTCAATGGTTGTTTTTGTTAGCAACACCACTGTTTGTAAAGAATTGGTTGGGGGTAAAACGAGAACAGGAGTCAATGAAACTCGATCCATATCTAAAACAAATGGCATTGACGACCTTGCTAGTTGTCGTATTATTTGTGGTTGGGAATTTGATTTGATGCAATTCTGCAAATTATCAGAGACGGACCTACTACTCTGGTTATTTTAAAATACTGATATAAAGAATTTATCTTGTGCTTAATACATAGCGACAATGAAAATCCCATCATTAAAGTACCTGAAAGACGAGGCTGTTAGTTCAGCCGTAAGATTCCCTCTTACCCTGTTATCCGCTCTCATTGGGGTGTCAGTAGCCGTTTATCTAGTAGAATTTGACCATGATATCGACAACCAGCTACCCTTCGTAAACCTGCTTTTGGTAAGTGCGCTGGGTTTAGTGCTCTTCTTTAGCATCAATATTTATAAGGACAAGAAGCAAAAATTTAACCCCCCATCCTGGTTGCTGAGCCTTATTGGTTTGATTCTCCTACTGTTGATATATTTCACCCTACCGGGCTCTGAAGAAACCAACAATATTAGTCAGCCATACATAAGATACACCATCTACAATGTTGTGGCACATCTGCTGGTATCATTCGCGCCTTTTATTTCTAAAGGAGAAATCAATGGGTTTTGGCAATATAATAAGATGTTGTTCCTGCGATTTTGCCTTTCTATTTTGTATTCCGGATTCGTCTATATTGGGCTTGTACTTGCACTTGTTTCTCTCAATTTGCTGTTTGATGCTGACATTGATGGCGAGAGATTTTTCCAATTATTTATTATAGTATTTGGACTATTCAACACGTGGTTCTTCATTTCAGGTGTTGATAGGGAATTGGATTCCCTTGAGGAGAAGACTGATTATCCAAAGGGACTAAAGACATTTGCACAATATGTATTGCTCCCATTACTTATCCTATATCTGATTATTTTGTATGCCTACGTAGCGAAGATCGTTGGGCTTTGGGACTGGCCAAAAGGCATTGTGTCTTACCTGATAGTTTGCGTAGCTGTGCTGGGTATTTTGACCTTTTTGTTGATCTACCCTTTCGGGGAAAAAGAGAAAGAACATTGGATATCTAAGTTTTCCAAATTCTTTTACTACACCCTGCTACCTCTCACTGCAGTGCTTTTTATTGCAATCGTCATTCGAATAGATGATTATGGACTTACAGTCAATAGATACCTTATTGTAGAGCTGGGGCTATGGTTGTTATTTGTTTCACTTTATTTCATTGTTGGGGCAAAGAACATCAAAGTAATTCCAATGTCTCTGGCTGGGATGATTCTTATAACTTCAATTGGTCCTTGGGGAATGTTCGGCGTGAGTGAAAGTAGTCAGGTAGGTAGATTGGAAACTATTTTATCTGCGAATGGACTGTTAACTGATGCCCAGATAATAAATGAACCCGTCTTAGAATTGGGCGATAATGATTACTACGTCTTGCAGGATAGTAATAAGAATGAACTCTTACTTACCGATTCGCTGAAGAATGAAGTGTATTCCATCCTTGATTATTTAGATGACCATCATGGGTTTGACAAGCTAAATCATTGGTTTGTACAAAATCCTGATAGCGTAATGAAAGTTCTTGTCGATAGCTCCAGCTATTATTGGAGCCAGGCGAAGATCAGAATGGAACTCATGGGTCTGGAGTATAGATATAGATACAATGGTCTTAATGACGATAGCTACAGTCAAAACTACCAAGCGCAGGATGCATACTCAGGAATTATGATGGTTACTGGATATGATTACATATTGGATGTCAATTTTTATGACTACAAACAAGAGTTCAATATCGAAAATCAGCTATTTAGATTTTCTAAAGTCACAGAGTCAAGATTTGAACTGGTGTTGGATACTGATACAGCAACTTTCGATTTTGCTGATATAATGAAACAATTAGGTATGGAATCGGGAGATGGTTCGCCCATAATCGTCGATAATCGAGAGCTGATATTACTAGGTTCGAATGATAGTATGAAAGCCGAAATTCGCCTGGATAATCTAACGATAGAGACGAGTAAGGAAATGACCACAACTGATTTTTCTGGCAAAATTTTCATAAAAATGCCAAACTGATAATTGCAGTTTTTTTAAATAGAAACCGTATCTTTCAACTCAATTTTAATCGCAACTCTTATGAATAAATTACTCGTCCCGTATGATTTTTCTAAATCATCCAAAAGTGCTCTGAGTTTTGCTCTTCAAATGGCAAAAAAAGCATCAGCTTGCTCAATCACCTTATTCCATGTCATAGAGCATCCAACCGCTTCAGCTTTCAAAACCATGGGTGTAAATGATTACAATCCAATGGAGATCATGTACATGAAAAAACTTATTGAACAGGTGGAAGTGAAGATGAACCAAACCATTGATGATGCGAGTGTAGGTCAGGTAGAGGTGAAGCAAAAAATAAAGCTGGGGAACCCTGACAATGAAATCACGCAAGAGGTCGAGAATGAAAATATCGATTTAATAATTATGGGTACGAGTGGTTCTGAAGGATTGGATGAATTCTTTGTTGGCTCCAATGCGGAAAAAGTAGTTCGCTATGCGAGTTGCCCCGTAATTACCATGAATAAAGCCGCCAACTTGGATATTATTAAAGAAGTGGTCTTTGCTTCTGATTTTGAAAATGTAACTGATGATTTTGTTCGGAGATTGATGAGTGTATGTTCACTGTTAGAAGCTCGCCTTCGCGTTGTTATCATAAATACACCAGCCAATTTCACATCTAGTCGACTTGATAATAAGTTGATGGATAAATTTGCTAAAGAACATGAGTTCGGAGAGCACACAACTGAAATTTACAATTACTCAAACGAAGAAGATGGAATAGTCGCTTATGCGGAAGATATTGGAGCTCAAATGATTGCTCTTGGCACTACCCAAAAGAAAGGCGTAGGACATTTTCTAAAGGGCAGTATCGCTGAGGATGTGGTCAATCATGCAGAAATTCCGGTTTGGACGTTTCATCTTTAAACCAAATTCTTTTTCATCCCAAGTGCTACCTATTGACCTTTAACCTATCAGGGTGAAGTTTAGGAATCTTGTAATTCAACTTGTAAATTTTCAGGCATGAGAAAACTAGTAATATTATTGTTCATTTCTTACATGCTAGTGGCCTGCCAAACGATGGATATACCAGTAAAAGTTGCTGAGAAATGGATGTTCAAAATGAATGCAAATGATATGCAAGGGGTTAAAAAATTAACCACCAGCTCCACACAAGCAGGATTGGTTACAGTGGCTGATATAATGACCAATTTGACAGAATGAGGTCAAAAATTCACCATGGTCGTTTCTCGAGATTCCATTGCGAATGAGTATGCCTGAGTTTGGTGGAAAGACCAAGAGGGAAATGAAGAAAAAGATCCGACTTTGCTATTTAAGGAGGATGGAAAATGGCTCGTCCTATTTAGGGTCTGCTGAAAAACACTTAACAAATTGATTATCAAAGAATAGGATAGCTGTTTCAAGTGTTGAAGTGCATGCATTTCAAGAGTATTTGATGATTTTTCATGCACTTTGAAATACGCCTTCGGCATTTTTCATGTTAGCCACTGGCACATCATCCCTACCAAGCCATAGGCATTGTACTTCACGAACTTCAGTTCAAAATATGCCTATACATATTCGCTTCACCCGTTCGTATCTAATACGCCTGAGACTTTTCAGCAAACCCGAATTAGTCTATCGCTGATTTAGATTCAATTTGAAATTACTGCTTGATTCGAGTAGTTCAAAACCTTAAAAAGGGGTAATTGGATTAGAAATCATAGCCCATCTGATGAGAACCAGAGAGTGTGAGTTTTTTAAGCCCCAATCCGATTCCAGGGAATTCCCATAATCATCAAAATAAGTGAGATGAAAAAGAAGATTGCCTGAAACTTAAATTTGGTCCTATTAATTTCTGATTTCTTAGCCTTTACTTTTCCAATATGCGCAGCACTGATAGCAAGAATCATTAGTATCAAATGCTCAACAGACCAGAATCTTTCTGAAGTATTGCTCATATTGAACGTGAGATTTTTAGTGAAGGCGCTATGCAAAAAGTAGAGTAGAAACCCCAGAATCAATTGTAAATCCAGAAGCCCAACAGTTGCTGATCCAAGAATCTTATCAAATTTCGAATAAATGCCACCTGAGAACCATCCAATCAAAGATTTAAGGATTAAAAATACAATCAGTAGAAGGATCAACCATCTGAGGCCAGAATGTGCATGAAAAACGATGTTCATAGATTATTTTTTGGCGAATGTAGTCAATAGTGGAAGTAGTCTGTTGTAAATGAATAGCAACGTTGTACGTTTCGAATTAACAATGGCCAAAATTATCAAAATGACCTAAGCTCACGTCATGGATAGCCAAGTAGCGGAAGTGTCAAAGATGAATTCAGATAATACACGTAGGCAAGAAATAATCAAGACAGAAGTTGAAGAGGAGAATCTACTTCAATTTAGAGCTAGAACCTAATAATCCATTTGATCCAAATGCGGTAAGAGTATTGTCAAAATAGGATCATCAAATAGGCTATTTGGTCAAAGACATAGCACAGAGAATGTGATTAGCCTTCACAAATGAAACTGACATTAGCATCATGGCTAGTTGGGTAAATGAAGACGAGAAGTTGGGAGTCTGATTAAGGATCGAAATGGTCAATTAAAGACGGGTTTTTCTGAGGCCTCCTCTAGCTTCATGTCGTTCAATTGCCAACTCAAGCAGCTTGGTGATTAGCTCAGTGTAGGAGAGCCCTTCATATTCCCAAAGTTTTGGATACATACTAATGCTCGTGAATCCGGGAATTGTGTTGATTTCGTTCACATAGATTTTCTTCTCATCTGATAGGAACATATCCACTCTTGCCATAATAGAACACTGAAGAGTTTTGAAAGCTACTGCTGCAGTTTCTTGAATTTCTATACGCAATTTTTCATTTATGCCTTCAGCAGGAATATCTAATTGTGTTTCTGATGAATCGCTGTACTTCTCTTCGAAAGAATACTCTTCTGAGCTTTTGATTTCGCCGGGAGCAGTCACTCGAATATCCTTAATTCCTATTACAGCACATTCAATTTCCCTACCTATAATCGCTTCTTCCACGAGTACTTTAGTATCAAATCGAAAGGCGTCATTAAGTGCACTTTGAAACTCTCCTGCGGTGGACACTTTATGAACTCCAACGGATGACCCCATATTTGCTGGTTTGACAAATAAGGGACTCCCCATTTCACTCTTGAGTTCTTCAAAAGTTTTGGTAGAAGTAGGTCTTAACGTTATTCCTCTAGCCACATTAATTCCAACGGCTGTCATGAGAATTTTAGCTATATCCTTATCCATTGCCGCAGCTGATCCTAGAACATCAGCCCCTACATATGGAACATCCAACATTGTAAGCAGCCCTTGAACAGCTCCATCTTCCCCATTAGGGCCATGGAGTACAGGGAACACGACATCAATTGAAATGGTGTTTGATCCATGTATCAAACTGTTAGTCCCCGGATCAATAAGGACTTTGTTATTTGCTTCGATATTGGTACCCTCTGGCACATTGTCAAGTAAATGCCAATTCCCTTCATGGTCAATTCCAACAATGATCAGTTTGAAAAGATCTTTGTCTAGCGTCTCAACAATGTTACGAGCTGAGCGCAGGGATATTTCATGTTCGGGAGATTGGCCACCACAAAGAATCAGGACAGTGGTCATACGATATTATTCATTATTTTCAGAATGTAGATTATCTGCATGCAAAGAATCCAATTCATCGATTATATGGTTAAGCCTTTCCATTATTTCCTCATCTGTCAAAGATGTGTTATTCAAGACCTCATCCAGTTCGCTGTAAATGGCTTTCTCCTTTGCCTTCTCATCTCCTTCTGTGTATTTTAGTGTATTTTTTAGATGTGTCATTCCATACTTAAGAGCAATCATAGCATCATGCTTGTGATTTGATTTCAATAACGCTTTAGTCACTTTTACCTCTGCCTCTGTAAGTGCATTAAGTGCTTCGGAATAGGAAATATTAATATCTTCAACTACTAGAGAATCATGTTGTAATTCCCTTTGTACTATTTCTAAATCTTTTATCGATTCTTCAAGAAGTGCATTGCTTGCCGGATCCAGATCTCGCTCAATATTGTGAATGTCTTTGATTGCTTTGATCAAATGTTCCATTCCTCTCCCAAAATCTTTCTCCTTAAAATAGGTCCTCGAATTACCAAAATGAAGATCAGGGTCTGTTGCCTGCTCGGTCAGTGGAATAATCTTCCCAGAGTTAACTAATTTTATTGCATAGAACCCTCCAAATACCACTAAAAGAGCTAATATGTACTTTCCTGCTTGACCCATTTCGCATTGAATTATTTGTTTACAAAACTAAGATAGTGTACTTCTTTCAATTTGGAGGCAGAGAAACGGTTGCCATTTTTATTTCATGTTTGTCGCGTTGAACATCTGTCCATGTTAGAATTAATTGTTTGCCCGAATTTACCATTTGTGGAAATCCGCTGGCGCGTAAAGCACTGGTTTCAGCAATCGCTATCGGATCTTCTAAATCTCCGTTAACATTGACCTTTCTAAGCATGATCATAGAAGTGCTATCCGAAGAGCCAAGCCAACTTACATATGCAGAGTAATTGTCCACCATGGCTACATCTACTCTTCCAAGGGTATATGTGTTTGCAATTTCCAATGGTTTCCTAAATGTTTTGGCTGCATCATCAGAAAAGGCGAATCTTACTTTCGGCACCCCATTGGCAGCTGTAAACCAGGCTATAGACACAGCATTACCAATTGCATCCATTCTTGGACCATTAACAGGGCATCCTTTGATTTTCCAATTGTCATTATGAACGATCTCCGGAGCGGTCCATTTGCCATTATTACCCCGAACTATGGACACATCCCTGACTTCAAATACTGACCGATCACGATAGGAGATTAATGAACCAGTTGAGGTTTGAACACCTCCGGTTTGGCAACAATCGCATACCTGGTTATCTAATTCAACTTCCTTTGACAGATTACCTTCCATATCAATTATTGCACTTCTGATAGTCATTTCACCGTTTTGAGTGGCACCTGTATTCCGGCCATCGAGCCAGGCCAGTAGGAATGTACCATCATTACGAGGAAGCATGGTGACAAAGCCATGCTCTGTTGGAGTTCCATCTTTGTGGGGGATAATCGGGTTACTCCATTTATTGGAATTAGCCGATTTTAATACCACATTCACATCATAAGAATAGGTTCCAGACGTACTCTTGGCAAGGAAATTTGCGATCATATTGCCGTGCGCATCTATTGCAATCATAGGATAGTCGGCCCAGTTAGTGAACCAGTCATTTCCAGAAATTATCAATTCAGGAACTGACCACTCGTTCTTTTCAAGTTTTGAATACTTTAAAATGGTCAAGCCTGAATCCAATTCCTCCGTCCAGGACATGTAGGTATACCCGTCTTCTCCTCTTGTCAAGTAGGGCAAGGAACTTCCATCTGGAGAGGGGGCACGAATGTGATTGATCCGGATCAGCTCATCTTTCTTCTCGGGATTTCCGGTTTGACATGATAGCATTGGAAAAGTAATGAGTAGAAAGAGGAGGGTCGATGTATTGGGCATAAAGCAAAGTAAGGGTTTATGGGGTTGCACGTAATTTAATATGGTTTTAGGCATCCACAATTATGGCGCCTATGTTCTCACGATAATAATCAAGAGTAGCGCTGTAATTCGTCATTTCACGGCAGGTAGTATTTTTATTAATTACAAAAAACCAATAAAATAGAGATTACTGCTTTACATAGTCTATACCATCCAATTCCAATATCCATTGTCCGTTCTCTTCGTACGGCGGCACAGAAAGAGCGAAGGTTGCATCTATTCCCATTAGTCCAATCACCAATGTACTGTCTGTGATGGTAGCATTGCCACTGGTTACATTTGCAATTACGAAGCTCAAAGTTTCTTCCTCCATCGTTGAACAATTGAACCCAAGTGCCATCACAGGCATCCAATTTCCGGCATAAACTTGGTTTTCCTAAGACAAAGGAATTTTATCAGCACAACTAATCAACAACATCATAGTGGAGATAAAAGCAACGCTCAATAGATTTTTCATGGTTTCATAAATTTTAGGTCAATCAAAATCCCTCCATAATACTAGCGTAGATAAAAGCCTAGCATTTGTAGGTTCAAGTGGATTATTAAAAGTAGTGATTCTAAGTGGGATTTTGTCTATCTGAAAATCTGAACATAACCTGAGTCTTGTAACATGCTGATTGAAAATATTTTGACTTTCAGATAATCTTGCCTTAATGTTGCCATTGAATAAACAACTTAAAACCAGTTAATAATGAAACTATTAAAGCGATATGAATTGGTACTATTTTTACCCATCTTACTTATTGGTTGCTCGAGTCCAGCAGACGAGGCTGATTCTAATGCTGAAGAAGAGGAATTTAGCTATGTCACGGAACAATTTGCTGATTTGAAGATCATTCGGTATCAGATACTAGGATTTGACAGACTGACTTCAAAACAAAAAGAACTTGTGTATTACCTAACACAAGCAGGTCTGGAAGGCAGAGACATTATGTATGACCAGAATTATCGTCATAATTTGACGATCAGAAAAGCTTTGGAAAACATAGTTAGAAATTTTGATGGTGATAAAAAGAGTGCTGATTGGAAAAATTTCATGGTCTATATCAAACGAATCTGGTTTTCAAATGGTATTCATCATCACTATTCAACCGCTAAGATTATGCCTGATTTTTCTGCCGATTATTTGCAGGAATTGATGACAGCAACAGGTACAGAACTTGATGCGGAAATTGTGAATATTCTTTTCGATGAAAATATTGATGCCAAGAAAGTTAATCTTGATCCTGAGAAGGGATTGCTTCTGGGATCCGCAACTAACTTCTACGATCCTGACATTACACAAGCTGAGGTTGAGGCATATTATGCTGAAGCAACCAAAGATGCAGGTGACGAACGTATTTCTTATGGTCTGAATTCCAAAATGATTCGAGCAGAAGATGGTAGCATTCGTGAAGAAGTTTATAAAGTAGGAGGTCTATATGGTTCGGCTATTGAAAAAATTGTTGGTTGGTTAGAAAAGGCAACAACAGTAGCTGAAAATGAACCACAAAAAGAAGCACTGGAATTATTGATTGAGTATTACAAAACAGGTGATCTTGAAACCTGGGATGCCTATAATATTGCATGGGCCGGAGCGACAGAAGGCGACATTGATTACATCAATAGTTTTATTGAAGTTTACAATGATCCACTTGGTTATCGAGGTTCCTATGAAACAATTGTGGAGATAAATGATTTTGAAGCATCTGAGCGCATGCAAGTTTTAGCCGAAAATGCGCAATGGTTTGAGGATAATTCGACCATTATGGATAAGCATAAAAAAGCAAACGTAGTAGGCGTATCCTATAAGGTGGTTAGTGTTGCCGGAGAGTCTGGAGATGCCTCTCCATCAACCCCAATTGGTGTGAACCTTCCTAATGCGAACTGGATTCGAGCAAAGCATGGATCTAAGTCCGTGAGTTTAGGAAATATAGTGGCCGCCTATGGCGCAGCTTCAAGTGGAGGAATGACAAATGAGTTTGCTTTTAGCAATGAGGAAATTCAAAGAGTAAAGGAACATGGTACATTGAGTGGTAAAATGCATACTGCACTTCATGAAGTAATTGGACATGCGTCAGGGAAGTTGAATGAAGGAGTGGGAACGCCTAGTGAAACATTGAAGAATTATCGATCCTCTCTGGAAGAGGCACGTGCTGATTTGGTCTCATTATATTATTTAATGGATCAGAAACTCGTCGACATGGGCTTGGTTCCAAGTTTAGAGATAGGTAAGACGCAATATGACGGCTACATTAGAAATGGGCTGATGTTGCAACTGCGACGTTTGAAAATTGGCGATGATGTAGAACAAGCACACATGCGTAATCGTCAAATGGTTTCTAATTGGGTGTTCGAAAAAGGACAGGCAGATAATGTTATCGAGAGAAAGGAAGTTGAAGAACTTGAAGGCAAAACCTATTTTGTAATCAATGATTATGATAAGCTGAGGGTACTTTTTGGAGAATTGCTTCGAGAAATTCAACGTATTAAATCTGAGGGCGACTATGAAGCCGGCAAGAATCTAATTGAGAATTATGGCGTGAAAGTAGATCAGGAGCTGCATCAGCAAGTATTGGATCGAGTAGCTGATTTGAAATCTGCTCCTTACGGCGGATTTATCAATCCAAGGTTGGTACCCGTGAGAGATGAGGATGGAAATATTACCAATGTAAAGGTTAAGTACCCAAAAAATTTCACAAAGCAAATGTTGTCCTATAGCAAGAAATACGGTAATCTATAGAAATTTGAATTTTCAAGTTGGTAAGGCTACTTCATCAGAGGTAGCCTTACTTGTTTATTGAGATGAAATGAAACAAGTAAATTAGCTCTATGCCTGATAATGAATTTCCTGGAATTGAGACCTTGAAAAAGGTGATTGTAAGGCACAATCTAAGATTCGAGATTGCCAAGACAAAACAGGAATTATCTGACCAGTATGTGCGTATTCAAATTACACTTTTACTAAATCAAATTTCATTGATCTTTCCCGCATGGGATGAATATGAAGATGCGAAGACCATCGTCCAGTCCTGATGTTTCATTTGGTTTTGATAGAATGTGAAGAGTATGAAGACACCACAGATTTTCTAGACTGGGCAAAGAGTAGTGGGTTGAATCCCTCAGAGCTAAGTGTTGAGAGAGTGTATGCAGAACTCAAGGAGTTTGTTCCAAAATTAAGAGAGATAATTGGGCCTGATGTCAAACCACTTCTGAGTTTTGATTTTGAGATGAATATGGGATCGGCTTACAAATTGAGAGAAGAAAGTGACCGTTAAACATTGATGTGTCTGGTCATGGCATGACCTCAAGTCATTCCATGACTATTTCCAAGTTGCCTCACCCCCTCATACACCACCACACTCACCGCATTGGCCAGATTCAAGCTTCTCACATGGGAACTGAAAATTGGAATTTTGTAAAGCTGACCTTTGTGATGATCAGTGATTTCTGGCGACAGCCCAACAGACTCTTTTCCGAAGATTAGAAACAAATCATCTTGGTACTTAACATCCCAAAAGTCTTTCTCTCCATGACTAGAAAAAAAGACCAATTTTTTGTCTATATGCTTCTCAAAGAATTCATCTGAACTCTCGTATGTGTGGAAAGAAATGTGCTTCCAGTAGTCCAATCCTGCACGTTTCAATCGCTTATCATCCAATTCAAATCCAAAAGGCTTTACCAAATGGAGATTGCAACCAGACGCCAAACTCAAGCGTCCAATATTCCCAGTGTTCATAGGGATTTCGGGTTCTATAAGGACGATGTTGAGTGACATGGATTCTGTTTTTTTTGAAATCTATAACCAATTCATAAATATACAGTATATTACATGTAGTAAAAACTACATGTAGAATTATGAGTGTGATGAGTATTCGTATTGATGATCAGAAACGTAGGACGTTGAAAATATTGGCTTCAATTCAAGGTAAGTCCATGGGTGGCATTCTTTCTGAGTTGATTGACGAGTATATCGAGACAAACAAAAATGACCTTCCACTAACACAAGATTCTAAAATGTTGATGAAGTTATCCGAGTCCTCCTTCGGAGAATGGGATAATGATGAAGATGAAATTTACAATGACCTTTGATCAATGGGACATTATTCTTGTCCCCTTTCCTTTCACGAATTTATCTACTTCTAAGAAACGGCCTGCCCTAGTTGTATCGCCAAAGACGTACAATGAAGGCTTTGATTTGGTCCTTGCATTTATCACGAGTCAAGTAAATGTGCAAAGTCGAGAGGGAGACTACAAAATCGTAAACTGGAAAGCAGCAAGTCTACCCAAACCCTCAATGATACGAATGAAGTTTGCTACCATTGATAAATCAATTGTTGTCAAGAAACTTGGACACCTTGGTCAAGGAGATATTGCTGGTTTTAGAACAGAATTGATCAATTTTTTCTCATGATTTGAACGCCGTATTCATAGGGATTTCGGGTTCGATTAGGACGATGTTAAGTGGCATTTAGATTACTCCCCCAACTTCACGGCATCCACATCAGCTTCTTTCACCATCTTATTAAACTCAGGAATTTTTGTTTCAAATATGGCTTTGAGTTTGCCGAGTTCTGAATCAATGAGCCCACTGACTTCAGTAAAATAGGCCTTCGATTGGTCGGTGGGAATGTAGCTGCCCATACCTTCCAGTGAAGCCAAATGTCCCAATTTGTTATTCAACCGAACAGGGAAGTTCAAAGGATCTTGTCCACTTTCGTTCTGGGTTTGATACAAGGCTCCTTCTATGACTTCCATTTCCTTAAGCATCTCTTTGCCAAAGTCTTTCAGGTCACCATCTTCCAGCTTGCCAAGTACATCGTTGACCTGTCCTCTTACTTTTCGGATGTCTATGACTGCCTGATTGGTTTCGGTGAGCTTGTCTCTGACAGATAACAAGAAATCAAATTGCATTTTCAAATCTGCTTCACTTGTCTCGCTTCTTGGATCTTTTATCAGGTTGAAGGTTTGTGCTTCTTCGAAGTTCTTGCCAGTGAATTTCACATTATACGTACCAGGTGTTGCGACTGGCCCTTGTGTAGTTGCCCACCAAAGGATCATACCTTTGAAGGTCTTCGCTCCATTGTATCGCATGTTCCAGTTCATGGTATTGAGTCCTGGTTTTACTTCTAGTTTGCTTTCATTTTCTTCTTCGTCAGGATGAGTTGAGAAAGCCTTGATCAATTGTTGATTAGCATCAAAAAACTCCAGTCGAAGTGTGTCTATCGCAGAAGTATCCTTGAGGAAATAATGTGCCAGAACTCCTCCTGCATGATCTGTTCCTGCAGTTCGAGAAGTTCTTCCTCCACTTCCACCTAAACGATAGCTATCCATAGGTTTGAATAAATGAGCAGATTTCTTCTGCACGTCGGCATTCATTTGATGAAGAACGGTGAGGTCATCAATGAGCCAAAAACTACGTCCTTGGGTCGCAGCAATCAGGTTATCATTTTTTATGGCCAAATCTGTTATCGGAACCATTGGAAGATTCATTTGAAGTGGTTGCCATTTGGCTCCATCATTAAACGATACATACATGCCACTTTCTGTTCCAGCGTAAAGCAGGCCCTGTCTTTTTGGATCGGCTCTCACGACTCTGGTGAAATGCTCAGAGTCAATTCCGCTTGTTATTTTCTTCCATGTCGCTCCGTAATCGCTGGTTTTATATAGGTATGGACGGTAATCACCTGACTTATACTTGGTGCCTGCCATATACAATCCTGCCTTGTTGAAGGGATCAATTTCTACACTGTTGATCATCATCCATTCCGGCATTCCTGAGGGTATCACATTTTTCCAATTCTTACCTCCATCTCTGGTCACATGGATGAGTCCATCATCCGAACCAGCCCAGATTATGCCTTCTTCGTGGTAGGATTCTACCGCTGCAAAGATCGTTGCGTAATACTCGACGCTGGTGTTGTCTTTTGTGATTGGCCCACCAGAAGAAACCAGTTTGGCCGAATCGTTTCTAGTCAAATCAGGGCTGATGATTTCCCATGACTGACCTTCGTTTGTTGAGATATGCACTTGGTTACTCGTGGTGTAGAGTTTCTTGGCATTGTGTGGTGAGAAGAATATAGGGAAGTTCCATTGAAAGCGATATTTCATTCCTTCAGCTCCATGCCCCATGGGATTATCTGGCCAAACGTTGATTGCTCGAACTTGCTCCGATTTGTGATCATAGCGAGTCAAGAAACCGTCGTAACTTCCTCCATATACCACGTCGTTATCAGTTGGGTCAATGGCGATATGTGCACTTTCCCCACCGGCTGTAGGTTCCCAATCACCTTCTCCGATGACACCACCACCAATTCGGTGAGGAATTCTGATCGTAGAATTATCTTGTTGTGCCCCATAAATCCGATAGGGGAATGCATCATCAGTGGTGACTCTGTAGAATTGGATTGTTGGCTGATTTCGGTACGTACTCCAATTTTCTCCTCCATCGAATGATACTTGTCCACCACCATCATCGGCAATGACCATACGCTGATTATCTTCAGGGGCTATCCATAGATCATGATGGTCACCATGTGGTGCGTTGAAGGTTTCAAAAGTCTTTCCACCGTCCTTGGATCGGTGGTATTGTACATTCATTACATAGACTCGATCCTCATCTTGTGTGTCTGCATAAATGCGTGTGTAGTACCAGGCGCGTTGACGTAATTTTCGTTCCTTATTGATAAGTTTCCAGGTCTTTCCTGCATTATCCGAACGATACACTCCACCTTTATTATTTTCAATAATTGCCCAAACTCGATTGGAATTAAGAGGGGAGACGGTTACGCCATTGATTCCCCAAAGTCCATCTGGTAGTCCTTCATTTTTTGAAATATTTGTCCACGTATCACCACCATCTGTACTTTTCCATAATGCTGAACCAGCACCGCCACTTTCCAGACTATAGGGAGTTCGGCTGATCCGCCACGTACTAGCATACAGAATTCTTGGATTATTAGGATCCATTACCAAATCAACAGCTCCAGCAGCATCATTTGCAAAAAGAATTCTTTGCCAAGTCTTTCCTCCATTGGAACTGCGATATACGCCTCTTTCCTCTGACGACTTATACAGATCACCTAATACAGCAGCGTAAACCAAATCTGGGTTTTTGGGATGAATCCTGATTCTTGGAATATGACGAGAATTCTTTAAACCAATTGACTCCCATGTAGTACCTGCGTCTGTGGATTTGTACATACCATATCCAGAGGAGACATTGCCACGTACTGTAACCTCTCCTCCTCCCACATACATCACATTGTTGTCCCATTCGCTCACTGCAACGGCACCAATTGAACCTCCGAAAAAGCCATCAGAGATGTTTTCCCAAGAGTTTCCTGCATCATTTGTCCGCCAAACTCCTCCACCGGTAGTGCCCATATAATAAAGATTTGGCTTGCCAGGAATACCTGTCACTGCAGCAGAACGACCCCCTCGAAAGGGGCCAATGTGTCTCCATTGAAGTCCTTCATAGGTTGAAGGAAGAATTGAAGGAGCAGGAATTGAATTCTTTTTTCGTTGGGCTAAAACAGGGCTAGCAAAAAAGAGTAAGATCAAACTAAGGAGGAGTACTGGTAAGTTCTTCATTTTATAGAAATGGCTTGTTGATAAATTCGGCTTAATGTAATTAATTTTTTGTATCTGGTGGTAAAAATGGTTGGTGGTTGTGCTAAGCTTTCTTGAATTCAAGCGATACACCATTCATGCAAAATCGATTTCCAGTAGGTTCGGGTCCGTCAGGAAACACATGCCCAAGATGCCCATCACATTTAGCACAGGTTATTTCAGTTCTGATCATTCCATGGGCAGTGTCTCTTGTATGAACAACCGCGTTTGAGTTGATGGTTTCATAAAAACTCGGCCATCCACATCCAGAATCAAATTTGGTATCAGAGCTGAAGAGGTCATTTCCGCATCCAGCACATTGATAAATTCCTTTTTCTTCATTTAGTAAAAATGGACTCCTTCCAGGACGCTCAGTCCCTTTTTCTCTAAGTACGCGATACTGCTCTGAAGTTAATTTTTCTCTCCAATCTTTTTCACTTAATTCCATGCTTTCAATTTGTTCCGTGATCTTGCAAATTATAATGAATCAATGTCTTTGAGCGATCTGATGTGAGCCTGACTGAATTACCGAAACCACCTGGGCTTCAAGGTACCAGTTTAATGCCTATTCTAAATCGAAAAATTGACAGTGTTATTAACTAGACGTGCATTGTTCGTGATTTTTATTTTTAGCAAAACCTTGACAACCAGTAAGATATGGAAGGGTTCTATCATTGTTTAGTT
>JAAEPI010000425.1 GCA_024232835.1 Cytophagales bacterium | reverse complement strand
GAGTCAAACAGATCTGACTATTTGTTCTATAATGAGCTTTTTAAAATGGATCAAGGCAAAACCAAATCGTTGGAGGAAGAATCTCGTGACTGTTGGGTGTGGAATGATAGGGTGAATGAAGAGCTCAAAGGTATGATGACTGAGGAAATTACAGACAAAGACACTGCACTTGAAGCTGTAAAAGAAAAATTATGGCTAGTAGATCTGTATAATTTTGATACCTTGGATGAAGTTACAAAAGCTTTAGGTTTCACAGGGGATGAAATCAAGAGCAAACACATGGACATTGTCGAAATAATTGACAGAACATGGGTGCCTGGAAATAATCCATCGGCAAGTGATCGAAGTAGACGGATTCTCAGAGGGCAAAGTCTAACGCTCAGTTCTAAACTTCAGTGTCCTCTCTTCAATACTCGAAAGTGCTTACCAAACAACATGAGAATAAGAGTGAGTCTCACAAAAAATGATGATTCATTTATGTTACTTGCTCATAAGGATGATAACTTTAGTGTTGTAGTAGAAGATTGCTACCTAAATGTTACATATTATAGGCCTAGAGACTCAGTCTTAAAACTTATAGAGGAAAGGATACAGCAGGAACCTGCTCCTTACTTCATAACAAGACCCGAGTTGATTATTAAACCAGTATCTAATGCAGGTCAAATCATACGCATCACTGATGTGTTTCATGATGTAATTCCATCATATGCGTTCTTTTGTCTACAGAAAAGCTCAGATTTCGAAGGTTCCATGCAAACAAATCCATATGCCTTTGTTCCATTTAAAAAGTTTAATTTCTATTTGGACGGTGTCCCATACTTTAAGGATCCTCTAGAAGTGGCATCAGTGTCAAAGGCAAAAGATGATTATTTCTATACTGAGAGTGGTGATTTTCTCAGGCAGCTTTACAGAACGATTGGGAGAGATCTTAAGGGAGATTGTCTCATCAACAGTTCAAATTTACAGTTGAACTTCATAGTAGGAATTAGTTTTGGGGCGGATAGGAGCAGTCTGTCTGAAAATCATTTGAATTTGCAAACAAAATCATCCACCTGTTTTATTGGTTCTTATAGCTAGGGTTTGACAAAGAGAAACAAATATCTGATAAAACTGTG
>JAAEPI010000424.1 GCA_024232835.1 Cytophagales bacterium | reverse complement strand
CCTGATGTGGATATATCGTACCTTGGCACCAGAAGAGAAGGCGATTTGAAAATTTCTGACATTTTTCCCGTTTTAGAAAATACGCTTGATATGTCCTGCTCTCAGATGATTCTGGATGATTTACCAGGAGATTTGGATGTAGTTTTTGTTGCACTTCCTCCGGTAATCGCTATGCAGTATGTTCCCGTATTCCTGAATGCGGGAATAAGAGTAGTAGATTTGAGCGCTGATTATAGATTTCAGGAAAAAGATGTTTACGAAAGATGGTACGGGACTGAGCATACTGATCCATCGAATCTGGAAAAGGCAGTCTATGGCCTTCCGGAGATATTCAGGGAAAAGATTAAAAAGGCAAATTTAGTTGCAAATCCCGGATGCTATCCCACTTCAACAATAATTGGCTTAGCTCCACTAATTTCGAATGGTTACGTTCATACTGATGATATAATAGTTGATGCCAAATCCGGAATTTCAGGAAAAGGACGTGAGCCTAAAGAGGGATCACAATATTGTGAATGTAATGAGAAT
>JAAEPI010000423.1 GCA_024232835.1 Cytophagales bacterium | reverse complement strand
TCATCAGCCCATTCATCCCATATACGAACTCCATTATCTTTAAGGTATTTTATGTTTTGATCACCTTTCAAAAACCATAAGAGTTCATGTACAATAGATTTCAAATGAAGTTTTTTAGTTGTAATTACGGGAAAACCCACACCCAGATCGAAACGCATCTGATGACCGAATATGGACTTTGTTCCTGTACCTGTCCTATCTTTTTTTGCAACTCCTTCGTCAAGGATATGGCGCATCAGGCTAAGGTATTGTCGCATACTATGTTTGGATTGTTCGGATTTGAAATCCGAAATTAACGTAGATCTTCCACAAAGAAAATCAATAAAAGATTACCTCAGATTTTCCATCATGACACTCTAAGAAACATACCCCCAATGGGTCTAAATGAAAAATCACTTGCAATTCAAAGATCACAAGTGATTTAACAATATGATTTCAAATATTACTGTTCTGTTATAGAAAGCAACTCGATCTCAAAAATTAAAACGGATCCACCAGGTATTGGACCACTTGTTCTAGGACCATAGCCAAGTGTTGATGGAACAACTAATTCCATTTTTCCACCAACCTTCATAAGTTGAAGTCCTTCGGTCCATCCTTTAATCACTCTGTTTAGTGGAAATGTTGCTGGTGCGTTATTATCATAAGAGCTTTCGACTTGAACACCATCTGATAACCTCAATCTATAATGTACAGTCACTGTGTTTTCGGCAGTTGGTGATTCACCCGTGCCTTGCACCAACATTTTATATTGTAAGCCACTTTCTGTGACTTGAACACCTTCCTTTTTGGCATTTTCTGCTAAATATGATCTACCTAATTCTACAACCTTATCAACTTTTCGGGTTGCACTGCTTTGCAGCACAGCTTGGCACTGTTCCATAGTCAATTGTGGATTTTTCTCCATGGCCTCTTGCACGGCTCTAGCGACCATTTTCGCATCCAATGAGTCTCCTTGTTTCTTAATCATTTCTGCAACTTGTACACCATAACTATAGCTTAGAGAATCTTCAAAGGTTACGAGTTTGGCGGCTTTAACCTCCTGCCCACATCTCACCAATAGAATGGCAATTCCTGCCAGTAAAAAGGGTATGAATTTCATCTTCATTTTCTTATAAATTTATTTTTTTGGCGAATATAGTTTAATAAGTGCAACCGCTTGATATTAATCACCTCTCTAACTGGCAGCATGTCTGACTTTAACAAATCCTCCAAACATGGACACAAATGCTGTGATCAAAAAGAATAGCAAGCTAAACGCCACTGCAACGTTCTCATCTATTCCAACATATTGATAGCCAAGAATGAACGTGAGTTCGCGTGCACCCACTCCTCCAATGGTAAACGGGAAAACAGCAACTACTGAGGAAATTAGAAAAAGAACCAGATACTCTAGATACAAATCAGAAACACCTAGAGATAACAAAATAAAATAGGCAGAGAGGACTTGCAACCATTGGACTCCTATCGAGTAAAAATTGGTAACCCAAAAAGAACTATGGAACACATTGAAGAAACGATTGATAACGAAAGAATAAATGGGTATAAGCAAAAAAAGAGCAATGGCGTTAGCGTAGTAAACCCAATCAGGCAATTCTGAATTAATGAAGAAGTAGCCTATTCCAGCCAAAAATAACAATGCTGCCAAACCTGAAACTCTATCTAACAAACTGGCTTGAATTAAGGATTTCACTTTTGTTTCAAACTTCTTGTTAAGCAAGTAGACCTTAAAACCATCGCCTCCGATTCCTCCAGGTAGAAATAGATTATAAAACATACCAACCCAATAAAGTCGGAGGTTATATCTCTGAGAAATCGCCAGATCAATCACTTTGAAATAAATGTTAAGACGGTAGGAACTCACCACCTTAGACGCAATAAAAAAAAGACAAGCTGTTATTAGCCATTCAATATTGACAGAGAGAAGAATCAATCTTGTTTCATCCCAATCGATATTTCGAAAAACGATATAGAGGGCTCCACCTGAGACGACAAATTTCAGGACTGTTTTTAAAAAATTCTTTGTTTTACTTTCCAACAATCACCTCTTTTATTCGGTAGGTCTTCTTGTCTTGCGATTCAAAGTACGTTCGCACAATTAACTCTGCGACAATTCCAATAGTGATCAGCTGAATACCACCTAGAATTAAAGTGATTCCTAATATGAGAAGTGGTCGCCCACCGATTTCCTCTCCTAGTATTTTAAGTACAAGTAGGTATCCACTAATCGCACTACCTATCATAAAGGTTATAATTCCTGTCACCCCAAACAAATGCATGGGTCGTTGAAGATATTTCTTAAGGAAGATCATCAGAAGCAAATCGCTCATCACTTTGAACGTTCGACCTAGCCCGTATTTAGATGTGCCGTGTATCCTTGCATGATGCTTAACTGGCATCTCGGCAAGCTTGGCACCTTGGAGCTGTGCTAATACTGGTATGAATCTATGCAATTCACCGTAGAGTCCTAAGTTCTTTGCAATGTCCTTTTTGAAGACCTTGAGTGTGCAGCCATAGTCATGTAAATAGACTCCCGTGAATTTTCGAATCATCGCATTGGCTATTTTACTGGGGATCTTCCGCAGAAACATCCCATCCTGCCTCTTGGCCCTTATTCCTGCAACTACATCTACTTCCTCCTCTTCAAGCTTTTTTATCATTGCCGGAATGTCAGAAGGATCATTCTGTAAATCACCATCAAGCGTTATTATATAATCTCCCTTTGCCTCGTCAATACCACCCGCCATGGCCGTGGTTTGACCATAATTCTTGTTGAAAATTACAGTCCGAGTATGTTCATTGCCAAATTCCCTAATTCGATTAATGGTTTGATCGCTCGATCCATCATCGACTAAAATTACTTCATAATCCCAATCACTAAGTGATTTATCTATTTGCTCAAGAAGAGGTTGGATATTGTCTTCTTCATTCATTATCGGGATAACAAGGGAGATTTTTTTAGACATTTTAAATTAATTGGATGGCAGCAAAAATAGGCTTTAGTTATTTAGATATACCATTCAAAGACCTTGACGATCAAATTGGTCTAGCTGTAATCTCGTTCAGTTTGAGAAAATCAAAGAATCGGCTCAATCTGAGCTAAAATACCATTGGCCAGAAAATGATATCTACACGTCGATTGCGTATTCTACCTTCCAGTGTTGAATTATCGTACACAGGATTGAACTGCCCAAAATCCTTTGTTACGATGTTTTCTGGGCTCAATTCTTTAAAAACAAGTTGATTAATGACTGTCCCTCCTCGCATTTCAGATAACCATTCATTGTACTGGATACCTCCAATATTATCGGTGTGACTATGAATACTGATGCTGTAAAATTCTACCTCTGGGATCGAATCTATAAAATGATACAAATCTTCAAGCTGAACAGAATCTATAGAATGGCTACCTCCTCCGAAATAAATACTCTTGATGAGGTATTCAGGACGATCTTCATTCTGAGCATTCGAATAAAGCCCAAAAACAAATAATATGAAGCATATAAGGACGCGCATCTGGAACTATTACGATTCATCATCCAATAAAGATTCATATTGATTGAATTGCAACGCTCCAATTCGTTATGATTCTCTAGAAGAGGTTATGCTATGATAAAACAAGAATATAAGTCGACTGTTTATTATTTTGGTGCGAAGTTTGCCCAGTTTGTTAAAACATTAGGATTCATGAAAAAGAATTGTTTCATTTTGATTGGCTTTTTATTTGTATTTCAATCTAAAGCTCAAGAGAATGAGGGCATAGGTGAAGCCATAGATAGTCTGACTTATGCATGGGATATGGAGTCAGCATATTTAGGTGAGCTGACTGGTTTCAAGAGATTTTGTGACAAAAAGCTCTACCGCAATGAGGTTATACATATGTTGAATGATATCCATCACTACGATTCTGTTCTTTATGACAGATTAGTGAAGGCGCAACGATATAACCATGATAAGGAAATCGCAAAAACAATTGATGATATATCCAAGTTTGAACAAGAGTATAGTATGAAAGCATTTTTGAAATTTCTTAATTCAGAATGCGCCAGCTTGCATAAAATAGAGCGGCATAGAAAGGATTTGGAGAATGATATTGGCAATGAATCATATGACGGACAGATATATGTACTATTAACAGAGATGGGGAAATACCTTCATCACATCACTAAACGGGTAGACTTGCTAAGAAAACATGTCCATCATTTACATATAAAATAGCTAATTCTTCAATTTCAATTTGGCATAGATTACGTTCGCTGAAACCCCAATTATTTCCCCAGAATTCAAAGTCCCAAGTTCAAGATCTTCAATCCCAAACCTTATCAATCTAAGCGTAGGGTGGCCAATTTTAGCAGTCATTCGTCTAATTTGACGATTCTTTCCTTCGGTGAGTTTAATCTCAAGCCAAGTTGTACTTGGATGCTTCACTCTGTTGACACTTGGCTCCCTCTCCGGCAACTTAAATTTTTTTAGAATCTTTGCTTCGCATGGTTTGCTCTGATGTTTCTTCCCTTTGAGGTTTATCTCTACTCCCCTGCGGAGTTGATTCAACTCATCTTCATCAGGCGTTCCTTCTACTTCAACTCTATATATCCTTACATGTCCATGCTTTGGGTCGAGTAGTTTGTTATTTATTGTTTTATCATTCGTTAACAACAACAACCCCTCACTGTCCATATCCAGTCTTCCAACAGGGTACACGTCCTTGGGTAAATCAAATAATGACCCCAGCCCTGGATTCCCTTCATCACTAGAAAACTGACTCAATACCTTATAAGGCTTATGGACCAAGAAATACTTAAAACTTTTCTTTGACATGTGTTTGACCGAATTTACGTTAAGCTCAGCAAATAGCAGCGGGCCTTGAGGTAGATTTCTACTTTGCAAAACCCTATCATTCATCACAGAGAGGAGCAAACGAAAATCTCAATGGACTCATCAGGCAGTACTTTCCAAAACAAACAGATTTTCACAATATAGATGATCAATAGATAAGCCAAATACAGAATAGACTTAATAGTAGACCCAGAAAAAGATTTCATTTCAAATCTCCTAATCAAGTTTTTGCAGCTACCTTAGACTACAATAGGCACTTCGCACTTATTACTTGAATGCAGGAGAGAAATAAGGAACGATCCTAGTTACAGCAATTATTTCAATTCGCATGACTGAAATATGGGAAATTGTAATAAGTGATTAAGTCCGACCCCTTATGTTTCTTTGCAGAAAGTGAAACCATGAACCTGAGTACTTTCGTTAAAATCTGTTCCATTTCCAATCTAAGTGACGCACGTTATTGTGCTGGTATGGGTGTCGATCAGTTGGGATTTCGTCTAGACCCTCGCGACATAACTTCGGTATCTCCTGAGTTATTTTTGGAAATAAAAAATTGGGTGGCTGGTGTTAAATTTGTTGGGGAATTCGGAAATCTACCTTCCAATGAAATTGCGCCAATTCAGCAGCAGTTACCTCTCGATTTGATAGAAATATCAACTCTGGATCAGGTAGAACCAATCGGTTTGATGGGGAAGCAAGTGATCTTCAAATTAGAATTGACTACAGATGGAGATGTCGGCAAACTAGCCACCACGCTCTCCTATCTTGATGAGCTTGTGGAGTATGTGGTGCTTAACTGCAAAAATCCTGATTTATACGAAATGATTAACAAGGCGGTGAGCTTTTATCAAGGTCGTCTCAAGCTTTTGCGAGGTTTTGATGTGACCGTTGAAACTGTCAACACAATAAATGGATATGCCGGTATTGAATTGACAAGCACCGAAGAACAAGATCCAGGGTTAAAGGAGTATGGAGAAATAATGGATATATTGGAAGAGTTGGAAGTAGACTAGGTCAGATGAATCGGGAAGAAATGATCAACAGCATACAAATGCAACAATCATGGGATGTTGTAATAATTGGCGGTGGGGCATCAGGGTTAGGTGCTGCCATTGAGGCCACATCTCGAGGGTATAAAACACTTCTTCTTGAACAACATGACTTCACAAAGGGAACATCCAGTCGAAGTACCAAGTTGGTACATGGAGGAGTGAGGTATCTAGCCCAAAGAAACATTCCTTTAGTTTTTGAAGCTTTGAGAGAGAGAGGCCTGTTGTATAAAAATGCTCCTCATTTAGTTTTTGATCTTTCACTTATCATACCAGCGTACAGTTGGTGGGGGATTGTTTTCTACACGGTGGGTCTAACAGTCTATGATTTGTTGGCCAGAAAACTCAGCTTCGGAAGATCCTTACCACAATCAAAAAAGAAAACACTTCTTAAGCTACCCACACTCCGCTCTAAAAATTTGAGAGGTGGAGTGCTTTACCATGATGGGCAGTTTGATGATTCGAGAATGGGTATAAATATGGCCCAAACCATATTTGATCACGGAGGCACGGCGGTGAATTATATGAAGGTGACCAACCTGCTGAAGGACGAAGGCAAGATTAGCCGGGTGGTTGTAATTGATCAAGAATCAGAAAGACAATACGAAATCAAATCAAAGGTTGTTGTCAATGCCACTGGCGTTTTTGTAGACAACATCCTTCAACAGGATAATCCTGAGGCCAAAGATATTGTACAACCGAGTCAGGGCATTCATCTGGTACTAAACAAAGAATTCTTGCCATCGACCTACGGGTTAATGATTCCAAAGACGCCAGATGGTAGAGTATTATTCATATTGCCATGGCATGACAAAGTCATTCTTGGTACTACTGATGTACCAATAGAGAGTGCATCGATGGAGCCATTGGCTACTGATGAAGAAGTTGACCTTATTTTAGAAACGGCTAGTCGATACTTAAGGAAAGTGCCTAAGAGATCGGATGTAAAAAGCATGTTCGCTGGGTTAAGACCACTTGCTGCCACCGAGGAAGGAGAAAAGACCAAGGAGATTTCTAGGGGCCACAAAATTTACGAATCAGATTCAGGGCTCGTAACAATCATCGGTGGCAAATGGACTACTTACCGTCAGATGGGGCAAGAGGTAATTACTAGAGCTGCTAAAGTTGCAGGGCTCGTCACTAAAAAATCCATAACCAGAACCCTTCACATTCATGGTTATCAAAAAGACAGAGATTCTTCGTCACCCCTTCGCATGTATGGTGCAGATGAAGTAAAAATAAAAAAACTAATCAGTGATGATGCAGGCTGCAAGGAATGGGTAAGTGAGGAGCTTCAAATTATTAAAGCTCAAGTCGTGTGGGCAGTAAGATTCGAATATGCCAGAACCATTGAAGATGTACTTGCGAGAAGAACTCGTGCCCTATTTCTGGATGCTACCGAAAGTATTCGAATAGCGCCTAAGGTTGCCGATATTTTGGCCTCTGAACTAGATTATCCAAACGGATGGAAAGAAGCACAGGTAGAAGCATTCAAGGAGATAGCCAGTCATTACTTAATTTCAAACATTTCTAATGAATAACGCTTTAAACTCTTTTCAATGAGTTCATCAGAATTGTCAGTTTCAGCACTAGTAGGACTAGCAGAATTCTGAGCCTTCATTGACAATACCAAATAAAATGAAAAGAGAAACTGAATTTATCAAGCTAGAAATTACCTAATTGGGTGTAAAAAAAGAACCCTGACTAATGTCAGGGTTCCAACCAGCTATAGACAAGCCGATACCGAAGTATCGGTTTCTTTAATTAATATTCTTGATAGGCCTTATTCAATCGACTAACAATCTTTGGTGCCAAGTGCTCTAATCCAATCTCAAACTGATGCATAATCATAAATTCATTTTTTCGATTTGAAAGGGATAATTGTATGTCATAGTCGACTTGTAAACCCGCATGGTAGGTTCTATCTTCTGGGTTGAACCAAATCATTCTTGTTTTCAAACGCCCAAGTCTTCTAATGATTTAAATACAAGACAAAGATGTTATCAATAGATAAAATAATTCTGCCAAAATTCTTCATTATTCTGCCATTCTTCAAAACATGATACATTCGAAAATGAAGTTTGATAGAAATCAAAATTGATTATTTCTCTTCAGTATTAATTGACAATTTCGTTCAGGGCCTGTTGGAAAGACAAACTAAATGAGCTTTAAGATCCTGCCGATTCCTTCATAATCCTGCCAACTACTCGTAGAAAACAGCCACTTCTTCCAACGGCTTTCTAACTAAATCTGGCACATAGACTTCATTTTCAGGATAGCCAATAGGTAGCAATAAGAACGGCCGCTCGTTGGATGGTCTTTCAAGGATATTGGTAAGGAAATTCATCGGTGAAGGAGTGTGGGTCAAGGTGACCAATCCCGCTTTATGAATAGCTGAAAGAATCATCCCGCAAGCAATGCCAACGGATTCATTGACATAATAATTGTTTGCTTTTTCTCCATCAATTTGTTCGTAGGCTTTTTTGAATACAACAATTATCCATGGAGCATTTTCTATGAAAGGTTTGTCCGAGTCTGTACCAATCGGTTCAAGGTCTTTCAACCAGCGGTCACTCATTCGATTATCGTAACTTTCACGTTCTTCTTTCTCTGCCGCCTTTCGAATTTCACTCTTGATGTGCTGATTAGAAATGGCGCAAAATGTCCATGGCTGTTTATGTGCACCTGAAGGAGCAGTTGATGCTGCCATGATTAGATTTTCTATAAGCTCCTTTGGTACAGGTTTATCAGCTATTTCTCTAACTGTTCGTCGAGTATCTAGCCAATCATAATATTCCTTAGATCGCTTCAGAGCTTCCTCAGGGGTATAGGTATCCCGTTCATAGTGAATGTGAGAGTGCCCATTTATTTCAATTCTCTTCATTCTAGACCTAGCACTTCTGCACCTTGCTCAAACATAATGTCAACGGGTATGTTTTGCTCTGCTAATCGATCGAGCTCCGCTTGTAGAGTTTCTCCAATGATCCCTTGAACTGCAACCAATTTAGCAACTCCATCATAGTCTCCATTACCTTGAAGTGTGAGAATTTTTTCAGAAAGAGCATCCATTGCTTCTTTCATTTTGACAAAATCAACTCGATACCTTTGAGTTTCCTCATCTTTGGTAAAGGCCTCATATTCATTGAAAAAGTTGAAACGAATCATGTTTGCTTTTCCATGTGCACTTGCTGCTCCGAAACGTACAGACCTGAAAATACCGGCCATAAAAGTAACATAGTAATCCTCCAAAGCTCCTTCAATTTCTCCTTTTGCATGGAGCTGAGTAATCATGTATAATCCGAGAATATCAGCCTTACCTTCTTCTAGTGCTGAATAATGTTCTTTTAAAGCATTTCTAACCGTCCCCTTTCCATTAAGTGTATTCTTGATTCCCAATCCATGAGCTACTTCATGAAACATCGTGTTTCCAAAGAAAGCATCGAATGTAATATGTTTCCGCTGATCCTCATGGACCAGTACGTCTGCGATAGGCATCAGAATATGTTCAAATTTTGCTTGCATTGTATTTTTGAGTTGCAATCGTCTGGATCCCTTGGCTAGTTGTACCTCCTCATCGTTTGGCAAATTGATAGCAATAGTTTTCGATCCTGCATTGCAATCTCCGGCGTAATACACTACATCATATGCGTTAAGATCAGCGTTAGCTCCAGGCGTTTCTGCTTTGTATTCATCAGCAACAGGAAGGCCTTCTTGAAGCTCAGGTAAAAAATCTTTATATTTTGACAAGCGCTTACTCCAGCTCTTGTCCTTGATAAGTACATATGCTTCATGTGCTGCTTTGTAGTTGTATAGTTTGTCTTCGTAAGTCTCAATTGGCCCAATAATTATGTCAATGCCATTTGTCTTCATATCCATCCAAGCCATGTCACTGGGTTGGTATTCATCCGTGAGTATTGCATCTGCCCTAAGTGTGAGATAAGTTTTGAGTCCTTCATTTTCAGCCAGTTCAGCAGCTTGACGCAATAGTTCAGCAGTTTTTGTCACTTCTTCAGCAAACTGATCTTTGAATGCTACAGTGATGAGAGCACCACTCTCGTCTCGGCGAATGAAATTGTACAGACTGGTCTTTCCCTCAAGATCAGCCGCTTCAAATTCTTCCTTGGTCATATCGGTGGGGTAGTAGTTAGCTCCTTCGGGTTTGGCCACAATACCATCGAGAAATGGTTGATTGTCATTCAAACGATCCCATGGCCCATAATTGATTCGTATGAAGTCCTGAGTGGCCTGATCGTTGTTGTCAGCGAATAAGGCATCCTTATCACCGTAAGCTTCATACCAAAAGAGCTCATCCATGATTTTGGCGGCTTCAATCAGGATGGGAATCATTTTCTTTTCATTATCACTGAGTTGAGATAAATCAGTAGTAAGCTGAACCAATTTATAATCATCAAGTTTCAATTTAGTTGCGCTGGGTACGGTCTCCTCAACCTCAGCTTTTTCTTGATTTTTATCAGAACATTGAATAAATAAGGCTAGCGCCAGAATAGTTAGGAATGGATTTTTCATTGTTTTTAGGATAAAGGTCGAAGTTAAAAAGATCATTATTTAAAATCCCTTAAATTCACACTCTTTTCAACCAAAAGAAAAAACATGAAACAAATATCATATCTAATGCTTGTGATTATCTGTCTATTTGGATGTAGCACGAAAGATCAAGTCATCGATGCTGAAGTAGCCGAAAGTTCTCTTCATCATCACATAAAAATCCTTGCTTCGGATGATTTTGAAGGAAGAAAACCATTTACCGAAGGAGAAACCAAAACCATCAATTACATAAAGGAGCAGTTTGAGGCGTTGGGCTTGGAACCAGGGAATGGAGACAGCTATTTTCAAGAAGTGCCTTTGGTGGAGCTCACGGCTATTCCAACGCCAACCATGACAATATCAGGAGGAGCAGAAGACCTTGTTCTAAATGTATCTGAAGATTTTGTCGCCTATACAGAACGAGTCACTGAGTCTGTCAATTTGGACGCCTCGGAGTTGGTATTTGCTGGGCATGGAACGGTCGCTCCTGAGTATGGTTGGAATGATTACGAAGAACTAGATGTAAAAGGAAAGACAGTGGTTGTTCTTGTGAATGATCCAGGGTTTAAATCTGGTGATTCGACATTCTTTAAGGGAAAGACTATGACCTACTACGGCCGATGGACCTATAAGTATGAAGAAGCAGCTCGTCAGGGTGCAGCAGGTTGTTTGATTATTCATTCCACAGAACCAGCAGGCTATGGATGGACGGTGGTGAGTAATTCATGGTCTGGGGCTAGCTTGTATTTAGAGTCAGGAGATGGCTATCAGCCGGATGTGCTGGGTTGGATCACAGAAGGAGCCGCTGAAAAAGTATTTATGGCCTCTGGCCTTGACATGGAGAACTATTCCAACAAAGCCAGAAGCCGAGATTTCAAATCTCACAGCTTGGGGCTAATTGCCAGCGTGGGTGTGACAAACAGAATCAAGCGATCAACTTCACAAAATGTTGTAGGAAGAATCATAGGTTCTGAAAGTCCAGATGAAACAATTATCTATACTGGTCATTGGGATCATTTGGGAATTGGGAATGTGGTTGATGGAGATTCAATCTATAATGGCGCCATTGATAATGCCTCTGGCATAGCAGCGATGTTGGGAATCGCGGAGGCTTTTAAGAAACTGGATCAACCGAAGAGATCAATCATATTTCTAGCCGTTACAGCAGAAGAGCAAGGCTTACTAGGGTCCAAGTATTATGCGGAGAATCCTATCTATGAAGTTAAGAAGTCGGTTTGTAATATAAATATGGATGCATTGGGTAATATTGGTAAAATGAAAGACTTAACTGTTGTTGGATTTGGCCAATCGGAAATGGAAGATATAGCTGGTAAATTAGCCACTAAGCAAGGAAGATATATTGTCCCTGATTCGCATCCAGGCAAAGGGTACTTCTTTCGATCTGATCATTTCCATTTTGCCAAAATTGGGATACCTGCCCTGTATGCAAAAGGATCAACTGAGCATTTAGAAAAAGGAGTGCAGTATGCTGAGCAAAAAAATAGGGAATACAGAGAAAATGCGTACCATGGACCAGCCGATGAGTATTCAGAAGATATAGATCTTGGAGGCGCACGACAGGATGCACAACTATTCTTTGAAATAGGATGGAGGCTATCCAATTCTGAAGAATGGCCCAAATGGAAGGAGGGATCAGAATTTAAAGCAATTCGGGAAGGCGAGTAGTTGTTGGCAAGGCATTGATCAAATCACACAGTATTGTTTTAAGGTTGACTATGAAAATTTCACCATTTATACTCCCTAGTTTGATTTTAATTATCTGCTTTTCATGTTCTTCTGATGATGATGGCGGTACTACTGGTAATGACGTGCAACAACAATTTCTTGACGCACACAATAAATACCGTAGTGATGTTGGTGTGAGTGATCTCGTTTGGTCAAAAGATTTGGCCATTTCGTCGAAGAATTGGGCAGAAAGCCTTGCTATAAACTGCGATCTTTCTCATTCAGATGGAGCGTATGGAGAGAATATTTGGATGGGGACTACAGACGCTTTTACAATGAAGGATGTGGTTGACCTTTGGGGTATTGAAATAGCTAATTACAATTATTCTGAGAATTCATGCGATACTGGTGAAGTGTGTGGTCATTATACGCAGATCGTTTGGGCTAATACTACTGAGGTTGGCTGTGGGGTTGCCAGTTGTGACGGTTCAGATGTTTGGGTTTGTCAATACCTTCCACAAGGCAATTATATTGGCGAAAAGCCATACTAAAATGTTGATTCATTGCTTTAGCCTGGCTCTTGGCCCGAGTTCTACGACTTCAAGATCTTTAATTTCTCCCTCGTCCAATGTGAAACGCAGGAGTGTTTTCACTTTATGAAAGCCATAGATACCAGCAGCCCCCGGATTCATATAGAGTAAATTATTTTTCTTGTCAGGAGCAACTTTCAAGATATGTGAATGCCCACAAATCAACAGTTGTGGGTGATGATCTTTTATCAAACGATTTACTTGTGGATTGTATTTCGATATCCGATCAGCAATATGAATTAATAAAACGCTTACACCTCCCATTTTGAAGTGTAAGTATTCAGGACAAACGTTTCGAATTTCTTGTCCATCAATATTTCCATAAACGGATTTAAGGGGTTTGATCTTAATTAGCTCCTCAAGTACGTGGATTGCCCCGATATCACCTGCATGCCAGATTTCATCCACACTGTTGAAATATTGGTGGATTTTTGGGTCAAAATGGCCATGAGTGTCCGAAATTAAGCCGATTCTCATATGTCTAATTTGGAATACTGGTGTTTATTTAAAACGTTTGTGTAAATATTTTAGTTACCAGCTAAATGAATTGTTCGCTTCCAACCTCCGACTTCACGGAACATATATATTTGCGTTGATTTTGATAAATGGGTAATATAATTAACCACTTCAATAAAGTACTAAATTCTTTGAAATATAGGGAGGTAGAGGAGACCTACGATATTTATTTCAGTCGCTATTATGGATTGCATTTAGCGAATGCTGCCAGATATTTTTCGTTAACACCCACCAACGTAACCATGCTGAGCGTAATAGTTGGCGTGATTGGCGGAGGATTACTTTATTTTCAAAATCATCTTTGGGTGGTCATTATTGCAAGTGCGCTTATTACTCTTGCTGGACTGCTGGATAGTGCTGACGGACAGTTGGCTAGAATGACAGGTAAATCCTCTGAGTTTGGGCGAATCATGGATGGAGCAGCCGACAGTCTGGTATTTGTTGCTTGCTATGTAGGAGGAACGGCTTATTTTGCCTTAGGTCCTGATGGGAACGTTTGGTACATCTTATTGGCGTGTGTATCTGGGTACATGCACAACCTTAAAAATGGGATCTATGATTATTACAAAAATGAATTTCTGTACTACTGCGGTGAAAAGGAAGATGCCAGAGTGTACAGCCCATATGAGATCAAACAAAAGAGTAAAAGGCAAAGAGCTAAAATATCTCGACTAGTCTATTTCCTTTACTATGATTACATCAGGCGCCAATTTAAATTTAATTCTCGCTCGATGAAGACCCTCACAGTTTTTAGAGGATTTTATGAAAATCCAAATACAAAGGTGTTATTTCAAGAACTTTACTTCAAGAATCATTTATCAGCACTCTCTTGGTGGGCTTGGTTTGTTGGGTTGAATACTTTCCGATGGGGAATCATTATAGCAAGTCTTTTCGGTAGATTTGATATCTTCCTATGGGTCGGGCTGATATCATCCTTGGGATTTTTTTATATACTATATCTGGAAAGTCAGGCTGATAAAAGAATACTTCTTGAATTGTCAAAAGCGTAAGTTGGTAGAAGTACCGACCAAGACATTTAGTAGATCTCCTACCAATATGAGAAACGATTCATTAAAATTCACGTTCTTTGAATATGCTAAGGAAGCTCTTAATTCTGATTCTCGTACTTACTGGTGTACAATCATATGCTCAAACTGAGGAAATACACTGGCTTTCGTTTGAGGAAGCAATGGTGTTGAATGAGAAGAATCCAAAGAAAATTCTTGTGGACATTTATACCGATTGGTGCGGATGGTGTAAGCGAATGGACAAAGACACCTATGAAAAAGCTGAGATTATAAAGATAGTTAATGAAAAATATTACGCCG
>JAAEPI010000422.1 GCA_024232835.1 Cytophagales bacterium | reverse complement strand
CTCTTTCAATTTCCTTTTTTGGTGTTTTCTGCGTTTTCTTTTGAAATCCGTTCAGAAGTATTACCAGTTGACCACCATCAAAAAAGCAAAATACTCTCCAAATGTTCGATCCCAGTTGAATCCGAGCCTCATAGAGTCCATCCGTTCCGGTTAGATGTTTGAGGTAGTTACTGGGAACACGTTCGAGAGTTTCAATCGCCTCAATGATCTTGAATATTTTGTTCTGAACCTTAACCGTTTGTTTGTTCAAAAACTCCTCAAAATGGTGTTTGTAAGCAATGACCTCTCGGATCTTGTTCATACGACAAATGTAACTTAAAAGTTACATCTAGTCAAGTTGGTTAGAAAGATATGCGTGTAGAAGGCAATGCGCTGTAACGTCTATGTATGGTGAGTGCGCTCACACTTTCTAATATCACTAAAGTATTGAATTGCTGAGACAGTTGAAAATAGCTCGAAAGCGCATTCACTATACATTTTGTTAGGTTTTCGTGTTTTTCTTCGTCCTTGTTAGTTCGATCTTCAGCGCTGTGGGGCGCCCATACTCTTTGGAAGGTTTTGGTTCAGAGTTGGATTGAGCGACCTGCCAAAGTGTATGGCTGCTTATTTCCCCCGATTCAGCCTTCTGTTCGAGAGTCTTTTCCATATACTGTTTGCATAGTCGACTTCTTCTTCAGTTAATCCATAATTCTTTTGCAATATCTCTTTATTTGTTAGTTCCAATATTTCTCCAATTCGCTTTTTCTCTCTAATAGAGCTATCTATAAGATTAAGGAGTTTGGAGTTATTCTCATGATAGGGAAGTAAAATTCTTTCCGCTTCATTTGGCATTAGTTCAAGGACACCTCCTCCATGACTTCTGCCTGATACTTCGGCAAAAGCCAATGAAAGCGAATTGTAATAACTAGCAGTAAATGCGTTGAGGTTAGTTCCTGATTTTAGGAACACTCTATGCATTGTATCTGTGGTATAAGCTTTTGCTTCATTAATAATAAGCTTAGGATAAATATTATTTCTGCGAATAAAAAGAGCATCAGAAATTTTCAACGATGGCACTACAAACCAGTCATCCCTTATGCCACATTTATATCCTTTATGGATTTCAAGTTCCTCTCCATGTTTAATATACTTGATAGCTCCGTTTGTCTTTTTAAGATTCTTACTGTCAGGAAATACTAACAAATGGGCTTTTGCTTTTGAATATTTGTTCTTAAGCCAATCATCATTATTGAAAATGACACTATTCACTTGAACACTTCTACCAACCATAGGTCTTGCATAGTCGTCAAGATCATACTCTTCAACAGTAGTAAGAGGCACTGTAAAAAAGTCATTTGATCCTGTCGTAATTCCAACTTCTACGTTAGCGTATTTTCCAATAGTGGGTATTCTTCTATCTTCTGCAACATTTTCAAGGAAATCAATCTCTTTCTGATCTAAAAAATAAAATGTCCACTTATTTGACTTGAAGTCAATTCGTTTCTGAGGAAACTTCAATCTATACAGATCCAAATTCTTTAATTCAGTCGAATCTTTAAGTTCAATGTGTTCAATGTTGTGATCTTGAGATTGGTCTTTTTCGCATAGCAACAGAACAACTTCTTGCTGGATATCTGGAAATACAAGCTTTTCAAATGATATTATATTGATCTTATTGTAGAAATGTGCAAGAAAGGTTCTCAACTGTTGGGCGTACGAAACTTGTAGGATTTCTGCTGGAAGCACAAACCCGATTTTTCCACCTGACTCTTTTAAAAGTAGAGAAGAACCTACTACAAATGATACCCAGGCATTTGTCAATTTGGAATATTTGAGACCAGCTTTAATAAAAATATCCTCGGCCGCAATTTGCTGCGATTTGTCAAAATATTGGTAGCGTATATAAGGTGGATTCCCAATTATTAGATCGAATCTTTTCTTTGAATTAATGCAAAAGGTATGAAAATCTTCGTTTCGTATTTCTGCATTTGACAACTCTATTGATTTGGCTTTTGCGGCTTCAATCGGATCATACTCAACTGCTGTAACAGAGTTGTAAACAAAACCCTCAGTTTTAAGACTTTTCAAAAAATTCCCATCACCACAGCTGGGCTCAAGAATGTCACAATTTGAACTTCCGTTAATTGCCCATTTTAGAATGAAGTCGGTGATTGGTTTTGGAGTATAAAAACCACCTCTTAATTTATCTTCCGATGCATTCTCAATTAACCTCATTCTTTTATCATTTCATTTTTGCTTTTATAAGCCACCTTTTCTTCTGCAACTTTTAATATCTGCTGAGCTTGTTGATTGTATTTTTTAACTACCTGATTAGCAATTTGATCACTTATCATACTAACATTCAGCTCAGATTCTGAGACTTCAAAGATTTGGGCAAGCTTATGGATAATATCAACGTTTGCCTTTCTAGTTCCTTTTTCAATCTTTCCAAGCATAGAAGTATCAATTTCTAAGAGACTAGAAAGTTCTTTGAGAGTCATTTTTTTTGATTCTCTAAGGTTTCTTATTCTTTCACCAAAGCTATATTCCATATAAAATATTTGGACTGAAGTTGTCCAAATATAAGAACACTATAGTTAGCATCAAAATATTAAGTGAATTCTATTTGAAATGGTTCATTTGGGTTTCTTGGGGAGTATATCTCTATCTGTGAACCCACTAAGTTTGCATCTCTGATTCGATCGCCAATAACCCCCCATGAAATTGATGTCGTATAGTTTCCTTGCCCAGCTTCACCACTCGGCTTATGACGAATCTCCAGTTCATATTTCCCCCAAGAGTCTCCTCTTACGGTAACTATAAATTCTACATGTGTTGTTTCTACAGGTGGTGATGAACTTACTCGATTCCACGTAAAGCTTCCAAATAGGGTGTTCCGAAAGTAGGTAGTTTGATCAATAACAGATCCGGAAACCATAAATCCACCTTGAACCAATCTAAGTCCACCTGTTGGATTCGTATTCCCTGTACCGGCAATTTGAACACTTGATCCTGGCATGCCGCTTCTTGACCAAATCAAATTACCTCTATCATATATCTTTTCATCACCATCAGGTGTTGTTTGAACTATTGAGGTTCTGGTAGCACTACTAGATCGTCTCGGTCTTCTAAATTCAGGCGGAATGGGAGGTGTTGACCTATTTGGAACGTTGATTGATCGGGTTGCTGATTGTCTGATTTTTCTGTTTTGTTGTACTCGAACAGGCTCTCTATCAACCACACCATCCGTAATAAATGAATCAATATTTGCTCTGGTAATTTCAAACAGATTTGGATCGCTAAAGTCAAATAGAGTTGAATAATATGTCTTGATCTCGTTAAGAAGTCGATTGCCATCTGTATCAGTTGAGTCAAATTCAACCAACAGTGATGCTTCATGATTACTGAAAAGACCATTTGCTGTCAAATTTGATGAGCCAAGAATTAATTTGGTTTGACACCTTCCTTCAAAGAGGTAGATTTTGGGGTGAAATATTGGTGCTTCTTTCTGGTAGAAAATATGTGCGCTTATTCCTAAATTAACTATCTCTTCAAGAGCTTCAACAGAGGTGCCATTTTGGTCAATACCAACAATAATTGACAGATCTCGAAAGTTAGGCCTTGCTTGAGTTAAGTGAGCTGAAAGTCCTTTTACTCCAGCCGGACTTGCAAAAGCGGATATGCCCAAGAATGAATCAAATTGATTCATGGACAAAAATGCAATTATTTTGTTGCCTACTGAATTTGGGGATGTTGGATCAAACCCCTGGCCTAAAAATGAAATCCTCATTTATTTGATTTTTCGAGATTTAAGAACAATTCAGAAATCGAAAGTTTCAGAGAATTTGAAATTTTGGATATGTTTTCTAAGGTAATGTTCTTTTCACCTCGTTCAATCATTCCTATGTATGTTCGATGTAAGCCTGCCTGATGCGCAAGCTCTTCTTGAGAAAGTTTCAGTTCTGTTCGTCTTACTCTTACGACTACTCCAAAGGCTTTAGATAACTCTATGTTCATAATGAATACTATAGTTATCACAAAGCTATCTGTGAAGGAAGTTAAAGGCTACATACTATAGTTAGCATATTTGCAATTCTCCTTGAGTTGGCTACTCACCTGCGCAAAGTGTGCCTGAATGTGCGGCTGGTTTTTCTGCGTCACAGCATGAAACCTAACAATTGGCTATCTATCACTTTGTGACACATACTAGCCTTATATTATCTTAAATCTAATGGATTTTTAATGTTATTCAGGCCATTCACTGCAACATGAGTGTAAATCTGGGTCGTTTTTACTGAATTGTGACCAATAATGAGAAAAGCTGAATTTCAGAAAAACGATCCTTTAAACGTGCGTTTGTGATTTGTTACTGAAAAAATACTTAACTTCTTTAATCAAGAAAAAAGGGGATAAAATAAAGATCTAGAATTATAAGAGGTACGGCCGTGGACGTAACCGATAGGGTGTGTCCGATACATACTGAAATCAGCCATGAGGATCAAATCTACCTCACTTGATAAGAGAAGTGTCTCAGCTTAT
>JAAEPI010000421.1 GCA_024232835.1 Cytophagales bacterium | reverse complement strand
TCCCACACGCGGAGAACATCTGGAGACGGACCCACCCACTAACGGACACCGGACGTTAGTATTTAGGAAGAAGATAGATGATGAAATTTTTGGAGTGGAGATAAGAGCAGTTGACGAAAGCGGCCGAGTGAGGCAGGGTGGGCTCGTAGAGCTCAATTCCAAAGAAGACTTCTACGCCGCTCTTGAGGCGTGTGCGTGTGTGCGTGCGTGCGTGTGTCACATGCAGTCAGAACCACCAGTAGCACAGTACATAGGAATAATTGGGCTTGCATCGTACCACTCAGGTTCTTCAAACTACGTGGGATGAACGGGAAACTCGAGGCAGGAATTCCGCAAAGAATGGTTCATTTGTGGAATATTTCATGAAAAATAAAGCGGAATTGATTTGTGACCACTATCTCGGTCGTTTGATAAACGTAACATTTCCTTCTCTTCGTTATTCTGATTAAAATTCATCTAAATTTAGCTCCAGTTCGCGAGAAATATGGGTTTGGTAGTCCACCAAGTCGAGTAACTAATAATATATCTGAGAATATGAACCAACAGTTGAAAAGGGACATCGTCACTAAACAATGTTGGTCGGATTTAATAAAATGCCTCCAGAGTTTTGCAGAACGAAAGTTTTTGGACGTTCGAATGGCATTGTTGGACAACGGCAATTTGAAGTTGAAGATGGAGTTTGAAAGATTAAAGGTTGGCTCGTTTTTCCCAATATTCGCTCATTTCAGTTGATTTTTTTGACAAATTCTGGAAAACAAAAATTTGCAGTTGAACCACACCATTTGGATGGAGATGAATGCCGAAGAAAGAAAGGGCCGTCTTGGGAAAATATATTTGTCTGCTGATTCGTCATTCACTTTCAACTCAAACGAGCTTTCTGTCTCGTTCGAAGAGATGAGATCCAAATTTCCAACAGGTTAACTCCCAGGGTAATTTGCTGGCTGCAGATGTGCTGCTGGAAAGGTGATCTGGTGGACGGATCTCCTATTACTAGAGGTCCGTCCACCAGATATCACCAACCCAGC
>JAAEPI010000420.1 GCA_024232835.1 Cytophagales bacterium | reverse complement strand
TCTGTCATTACCAAATGGGTCAAAACCCACAACCTCAGAAAGGCGCAATACCTCGCTGGTCACCGCTTTATTGGCTCCACCGAAAGCTATCAGGAAAATGACATGGAAGGACTGATCGAAAAAATAAATCAATATCATCCGCTGGGCGATGAGCCTGTGGCATAGTTAATCTGTTGGGGTAAGTAAATATTTATGGATACATTTGGATATGTTTTGGATATGTCCAAAAAAATAAACGAAATGAATCAAAAGCTAGAGTTTACGGGGGATGTTTTTCAGCAGATCATGAAGCAACTAAGTATTGTGGACAGCTTCAAAGGGAACTGGAAATCCATGGAGCTGAAGCACAGTAAAAACCTCAAGGAACTTAGGAAAATAGCTACTATCGAAAGTATCGGTTCATCTACACGAATCGAAGGAGCAACCTTGACCGACAAGGAAGTAGAAAAGCTCTTAAAATCTGTAAAAATCACCAAGTTGACTACTAGAGAACAGCAGGAAGTGGTAGGATATTATGAGGCATTGCAAGTCATACTCGACAATTATAAAGACTTGAAACTATCAGAAAGATACATCCATCAATTGCATGGGATATTATTGAAACATAGTGAAAAAGATCAAAGCCATAAAGGGCAATACAAGACATTATCGAATCGGGTAGTTGCCAGCTACCCAGACGGGTCACAACGAACCATTTTTAAAACAACTGAGCCATCGATGACTTCAAAAGAAATGGAGGAGTTACTTCTGTGGGTCAACGAACGTTTTGAAAAGAATGACATGCATCCAGTGATGATTGCAGCTACGTTTGTCTATGAGTTTTTGTCGATACATCCGTATCAAGATGGAAATGGCAGGATATCCAGGTTATTAACCACCTTGTTATTGATGCAGCAAGAATACGAGTTTGTTCAGTATATCTCTTTTGAACATATCATTGAAGAGCGGAAAGAAGACTATTACAGGGCTTTGATGGAAGGGCAGAAAAACCGATACAAGGAAACTGAAAAAATAGATAAATGGGTCTTATTCTTTTTGGACTGTTTAGTTACACTGATTAGACGTTTGGAAGCAAAATATGAGATTTACAGCAAACTTTCCAAAGATCTAAATGAAAGACAACAATTAGTTTTGGAGTTTGTTAAAAAGCACAGAAAAGTAAAAATGAGTGATGTAGAAAAAGCATTTATCCATTATTCTCGAAATACATTAAAAAAGGACATGGCTTATCTGGTTAATGAAGGGTTGTTATTAAAAACGGGTGAAAGAAAAGGAACAAGATATCATTACCAAGAATAACCCACCGCACAAGTCCACCCCATCCCCTCGCTTCGTTCGGCTTAAGGCCTTCACCCCAAACAGGTAAAGCGGAGCATCTGCGGTGCGTTGGCAAGGCTGCTGTCCAGAAAAATGCAAATCTTCACGCCTTAAAACATGCGCTCCACACTGAGGGTCGGTTGAAGGAACCAGCTTTGCGAAAAGCTACAGCAGGTGAAATCGGTATCAGAGTGCAGCGCATATTTAGCCACCGCACGAAAAACCCTATTTGCATTTTCTTTCCTTTGCTTGCCATCCGCTCCTCACTGCGGCTGTTCTATTTTTTGTTTTTAGAATTATGGGTTGCCTTCCCGACGAAAATGTCGGGACAGGGCGGCAGCTGGGCAAAAAACAAAAACCACAGCCCGTTGTTATGCGAGCCTGCTGGCTCGGCAGCCGTCCCGATACGAGTAGTTGATAAAAAGAAATAAGGCGTTCGGGACTGGCAGCTAGTCGGTCTCGTACCTCGCCCTTTTCCTAGCTGGGCTGCCTCGCACTCGCAGTAGGCTCGCCGCTCAAAAAACCCACCGCTTGTTCAAGACTGTTTTACCTGCTACGCTCAAAACCAATGAGTAGAAGTTCAACGTGCATGCTGCGCTCTGGTCCAGCGATGGAAGTAGTGACAGCATTCCTTCGCTTGGCGTATCAGATGAAAGAATAAATCGCCCAGAACAAGTACACAAAAAGGAACGATCAGGATAAGGGCGTTTATCCTTCCATCCGATGGATACGTTGCGTAGCTTTGAATAAGAATGGGCTGTAGAAAATTATCATACTATGAGGGAGAAGGGGCTAAAGAAAATTGCTCCGTTTTTTTAGGGAAACACCTAGAGAAAAAAGGTCAACCGTTAAAAAAACGTGTAGAATATCACCCCTTTGGTTCTACTGCTTACCGCTCTGAGAATACTACTGGTGATATATCTCTGAAACGCTATCGATATGTTGGAAAAGAACGAGATGAGGAAACTGGATTGTACTATTATGGGGCGAGGTATTATGCGGCATGGTTGGCCAGGTTTGTGAGTGTGGATCCGCTGAAGGATGATTATCCTTATTACACAAGTTATCAGTATGCTGGGAACAAACCTATTACGTTTATTGATTTGGACGGGTTAGAACCTGCAACTCCACCGATAATGGATGTGTCTAGTGGGAACAAAATGCTTGACAGTCATACGATTGGTACTGGGCAACTGGAAAAGAATCCGAAAACTAAAAAAGAAGAAAAACCCCAGATCACTCCAATCGAAATTAAGCCTTTCGATTATTCAAAGCAGCCCAATATTGTTCCGCAAATAATTGGATACAAATCCGGAGATCCTAACAATCCTTTTGTTAATGACGAATTCACCATCGAATTTAAAAACTACTTCATCGTTGAACCGACCGAATCCAGAGAAAAGGCTCTATATGCTAAAGCTCAAAGAGTTAAGAATTTAGAGAATATTAACAGCATTAAACTTCCAGGAGTTAAAGGCACAATGGAAACAGCTCAGAATGCCATTAAACTTATCAAGTTTGCTTTCAAATTGAGAGCCAATAATGAAAGAGGTGAAGTACTCAATGAAGGAGTCGAAATAAATAAAATCCATCTTTTCAGAAAGCGACAAGGCTTTCAAATGGAAGACCGAACAGAATTCTTGATGCTTCATCTACGAAACATCTCAAAGATGAATGAGGCTGGAATTTTCAACAAAATAAATGATGGGGAAAAACTGGATATATCAGAACAGATTTCTTTGACAAACTTTATTGCCCAATCTGTTATGGATCCTGAAGCAATTGACCTTGCTAGTCAGGGCTCTAGCGAACTAAAGCCGTTTTTTGATCTATATCTCTTTGAATATAAGGCGGATAATTCAAGAGGTTCTAGAGAATATAACCAAAGCACAACAGACGGAACCTACATTCAAGGTAATGTGTCAGATCATAGAAAATATGAACATGATGAACAGATTAAACATCGTAATTAAATATATTTTTCTTTTTATACTCTTTTGTTCTTGCGAAAAGGAGAAAGGCTCAAATCAAGAATTGACTCTATCTGGATCAATCAGTAGATTCGAAGAGGTACAACGAGATAATGAAATTTTTCTCTTTGCCTATTTTTTGACCAAAGAAGCTGCATTTTTAGACTCAGCTGGGGTTTCTAAAGCCAACATGGTAGAATATATCCAGAATTTAATTGACGACAATCATCTTCCAACTCCATACGTTCTACTAGGTGATTCATTATTTCAAAGGCAAATGTCTTATGCTCAATATTTAGAATTTCGAACCATGAATCCGTTAGATTCAAATAAGATGAAAGAAATGATGAAGAGTAGTGATTTTTTATGGAAAGTTAAAAGGCAAGATTACCAATATGTTGACGAATAGAATTTCATACCATCCTTCTTATAACCCATCGCCTCGGTTCGTGTCCTCACCCGCTCCTACTCATCTGGATATTGATATAAGTGCCTTAAATGAAACGGCACTTAGAAGATACTCGCAAGCGTATGAGTATGATGAGTTAGGGAATATTTTAAAAGTCCTTCGCCTCGGTTCGTGTCCTCACGAAACGAAACTGAGAAACAAAATCCTGATCTTGTGAAGGTTTTCGCCTTGGTTCGTGTCCTCACCATAGCCGTCAACTTATCCCTCGTTAGTCCGAGCCTATCCACTTCGCTGGTTCGAGCATGTTGCCCTGCTTTCGCTGGTT
>JAAEPI010000419.1 GCA_024232835.1 Cytophagales bacterium | reverse complement strand
TTTCAATACTTCGTCTAACTTCGTCACTGTCGGTTCCTCCTCAATCAATCCTTGTTGTTTATAGCTGTGCCACAAATCCATTTTCTTTCCTCCTGATGCCGCTAATTTAAGATACCCCACTGTTCCGCCATTGCTTCCGCTATGCCTTCAAGAGAACGCTCCAAACAAAGGCAAATCATCACAAATGCAATAAGCCTGATCGATAATTTACCGGCAGATTTTGACAGGATAGATCGATATATTGCTCTCGTTGATACGATACGACGCCATAACAGTGATTTGGCTAAAAAGTGTCTTAAATCCGCGATGGAATTTTCCATCAAATTAAATGAATATAATTTGATGTATCCAAATCAGAGACGAATTCTTGATGTTGCTCATAGAATAGATCCAAGTTATGCTGCTTCTTTAACATCCCTGGTTGATGATGATCTTGCACGAGGAAAATCAAAAGCAGGCGTAGAATCTTATCTTCAACTTTTAAAGTGCAAAAACGAGATGGCAGATCCAAGACACCAAAAATT
>JAAEPI010000418.1 GCA_024232835.1 Cytophagales bacterium | reverse complement strand
TGACATATACCCCGTCATTGTAGAACCTACTTTGTTCATAAAGCAACATTATATTTGTAGGGGCCTTCAGTGATCATCTCGACCACAGTGTCCTGTGCGATGCTGCTGATGTGTGCAACAGCTTTGTTTCGCAATTTCGCACTTTTAAATTTTCAATTTCCGCCGCAAGATTGGCTATGAAACACATTCCGCCAATCAACCCACTGAATTACGTCAACCCTTTGCATTTCGAGGAAATGCAAATGGCCCTTTCCACCATGCAGTTGGTGATCAACAGCTTCAAGTCTTTGGCCTTGGAAATTGAAGAAAATTTCAATTCCCCAGTTGAAAATGCGAATTTCTACGATAAGGATCTCGATTACGATTACTATTGATTTTACATTATTTTTATTCCATTGTTCACTGTTGTAGTGTTCTTTGAAAGTAAAAAGTTTTTGTTTGATGGTATGGAATATACTGTTTCAGTATTCGGCATTCAATCTGTGTATATCGCAGCACTTACTTCTATGGAAAGCATTGTGAAATTTCCACGGCCCCTAGCTACAAACATGTCATGTTTCGACAGAGAAAGATTCGTTGAGGTGGCACATTTTTTACAGATTTCCTCAAGTGGTTCTCTTGAATTTCCCAGTGCATCTCTGAAGGTTTTCTATGTATGACATTTGAGAATATTGTCCTGCTTAACATCAATGACCACAGGACTTCTAATATTGCAGTAACTTTACAGACTACAATGATTTTGGAGGCGCTAAGAGACTTGCGATCGACGGCGTTTCACATCCACTCAATGTGCAAATCGCACTTCAGGTTGAACGTAACAAACATTTTCTCTTCTTCTCATGCTATACACTGTGGCACTCACTTAAGTTGGTTGAAGGAGCTGAAATCGCTCACTGAAAATATTTCCAATGATAGTGACATCAGGAACGTGTTAATTCATGTAGATGCATTCCATTTCGAGATGGAGTTCAAGTTGGAAAACGTGGAAAACCACATGGAACAGTTCCATTGTATGACACAACACTGCTTTACAAATTCCTATTTTTGATATTGGTACAGCATGTCAGTTTGCACCATTACTTTATCCCTAGGGGGCTATTCCCACCTATTGGACCACGCAGTGCTGCACAGTGCTGCCACTGATTGTGACGGCGCCGTTGAGTAGTACCACCAGTTCTTGTACTCCTTCGTAGCTTGTCACCTTGCCGTGACACACATTGGGCCGATCTCCACTCAAATCTACATGAATCCAGCCCTCATCGATGAGCTGCGAATGGCGGTTTCCACCATGCAGTTGATATTGGATGGCTTCAAGTCCTTGGTGCTGGATATCGAAGACAAGTTCAATTCCCCATATCATCACGAGCATTTCGATGACTAGGCTGACTTCCCTTTTCTTAGGTCAATGTGATTTCGTGCTCCCCATGCTCCCCCAGCTTCTGCT
>JAAEPI010000417.1 GCA_024232835.1 Cytophagales bacterium | reverse complement strand
TGTTGATCACAAGGAATAAAAGTGTTTCGATAAGTGAAGAAGAGTATAAACCATTTAATACTATTTGGCCTGATCCAAATTATACTATGCACCACAGGGCTTGGCCAGTCAAAAGTTCAGCCATACGCAGGACTATATTTTTCAGAAGATGGTGCCATGTATTATATCGGACCATCCTATCAGCTTGGACTGGATGTTCCTATCAAAGGAAATTTTTTGCTCAACGGATATGGACATTACTTTTCTGCTACGGCATTTGGTGGCAGGTATGAGGTATACACTACAGGGCTGATGATCCGGTATCATTTTGGAAAAAAATCTAAAAGATGGTATGCGGCCATTGGCCTTGTATATCAGGACGCAGAGGAGGAGTCAGATTTTTGGGATGATTTAATGACCCGATCCATTTTTCTGCCAGGCTATCGTTTGGGTTATACCTTCTTTTCAAAGAAGTATGTCTTTTACCCTGAGCTATCTGCCATGGGGCCGTATTCTTATCATTCAGGTAATTCCATTGAACTTTTCACACTTCCTTCTGTTGGTATTAGGGTCAAGAGGAGGCCGAGTGTCCGTATTGTTAAATGAGTCAAGAATCAGGTAGAAGTCATTAACCACTGATATGCCTTGCTTACTTTTCACCAGTAGTTTTTTCACCTTCCCACAGACGATAAATCAACACGGCACTTCTTTTG
>JAAEPI010000416.1 GCA_024232835.1 Cytophagales bacterium | reverse complement strand
CTGATTGGACAATACTAAATTAAAATGAAAAAAAAGATTGCAGTTGTAGGTGCTGGATATTGGGGTAAAAATCTGGTGAGAAATTTCTACGAACTGGGTGCTCTCCACACGATATGTGATGCTGACAAAGATTTGGTAAATAAATACGGGCCACAGTTTTCAGGGGTGAAATTTACTGATTCATTTGATAATTTACTAAGCGATCAATCAATCGAGGCGCTAGTTATTGCTACCCCCGCTCAGTATCATTACCAAATGGCGAAAGAAGCCTTGCTTCATAAAAAACACGTATTTGTAGAGAAACCACTTGCTCTTCAACTTGAGCAGGGAGAGGAGTTGATTGGCCTTGCGAATGAACAAGGGCTTATCTTAATGGTGGGTCATATTCTCCATTACCACCCTGCTATTGAAAAGCTCAAAGAGTTGATTGATGGGGGAGAGTTGGGGAAGATTCAATATGTATATTCTAACAGGTTGAACATGGGTAAGATTCGTTCTGAAGAAAACATACTGTGGAGTTTTGCTCCTCATGATATATCAGTGATTCTTCTCCTTCTTCAAAATGAACTTCCGGAAACAGTATTTTCTACTGGTGGGAACTACTTGCAAAATCATATTTCAGATGTGACTATGACCACAATGGATTTTAGAAGTGGAGTAAAAGCACATATATTTGTAAGTTGGCTACATCCGTTTAAAGAGCAAAAGCTGGTGGTTGTAGGTGATAAAAAAATGGCAGTCTTTGATGACGTGAGCAAAGAAAAGTTAT
>JAAEPI010000415.1 GCA_024232835.1 Cytophagales bacterium | reverse complement strand
TTTGATGCGTCGTTGCCTGGGGAAGTTGTTTTTTGAGGTGAACTTTTAATGAAAGTTTTTATTTCAGCCGAAGATTACAATTGTGATGCGCTATTCCACCCCCAATTTAGTCGGGCAAAAGCTTTTGTGGTGTTTGATACCGAAACCGAAGAGTGGGACGCCTACGCTAACCCGGCGATTTATGCCAAAGGTAGTATAAACCTGGACGTCAAGGCGGCCTTGTTTGTGGCCGATCGGGGTTGCCATGTGGTTATCAGCGACAATTTTGGGGAATATTCTCCCACTATGTTAACGGGAATCAATAAACATTATAAGGATTGAATTAGACAAATAAGGGCAAAAGTGGTTAACTCTGGGAAATCGGATGCAAAGTGCATCGAAATAGGAGGAGACCACAATGACAACCTATGAAAAAATGGTAAAAAATGGGACGAAATTTCTGGCAATGACAGGCTATACAAATGAAGAATTCCAAGCCTTATTGCCCTACTTCTCATCTCAATTCAAGGCATACATAACCAAATACACGCTGGAAGGGAAAAAACGAAAGAGACGAGGTTATGTCGCCTATAAAAATAGTCCGTTGCCGACTATAGAAGATAAATTACTTTTCATCCTAATATATTTCAAGACAAATAATCTACAAAGTGTGCAAGCAGAACTATTCGAGATGCACCAACCAGAGGCCAACCTGTGGATCCATATGCTTGCTCCGTTACTAAATCAAGCCTTGGCTGATAGTAAGCATTTACCAGCCCGTTCAATGGAAGATTTAGAGCTTGATGATGATTGTAAGCTCTTCTTTCATGATGGAACCGAGCGCCCAATCCCACGATCCACTGATTATGAAACTCAGAAAGCGTACTACAGTGGTAAAAAAACATCACTCGGTAAAAAATAATGTGCTCAACGATGACGTTTGTTACATTCACTATCTCTCGCCTACCGTTGCAGGCAAGAAACATGACAAAAAACTGGCTGATGAGTGCCATTATTCACTACCTGATGATTCAATCCTTGTTCAAGATACTGGCTTTCAGGGCTTCACCGTGGCCAATGTTACCATTCTTCAACCGCAAAAGAAACCTCGTAATGGCGAACTTTTAGCTGATGAGAAGGCAATTAACTCCCTTATTTCCCGTTTGCGTGTACGCAATGAACATGCTATCGGCGGTGTCAAACGTTATCGTATTGTTAAGGATAAGATCCGCAACTGGAAACGCGGTTTTCGTGATTTGGTTATCGAAACCTGCTGTGGTTTACACAATTTACGCTTACAGTTTCGACCTTGGCATTATGACATCCCTGATGAACTCCTTCTTATCTAAATCCTTATAATGTCTAATAGATATATAGTATCGTGTTATAGTATTGCTGCTAGAGGATAGTCACGCAACACAAAAGCAAAAGCCAGTCATTTCGACTGGCTTTTTTGATTCATCTATGCAATCCCCTTCATCGGGACCTTTATTCGGAGAGCATTTTGCCTTGAAAAAATTTAGGCAATCACCGACATCCACACGATGCCAAATAATGACAAAACTTTTATCGTGTCACAAATTTATAGCTATCTTTAAGCTTTCGCAACAGCGGTAAAAACGTTCTTTTAAATAGTAATTAAGTCTAGATTTAAGTCGTTATAACTACTTTCCTTACGGGATGCTACTCAATAACCGCCACGGCAGCGTAGACTCAGACGCATATCGCTATGGTTTTAACGGTAAAGAGAAAGACGATGAAGTAAAAGGA
>JAAEPI010000414.1 GCA_024232835.1 Cytophagales bacterium | reverse complement strand
TGTGTTATCAGGTGTCTTCTTCTTACTTGAAATTAGCCGCTTTTGGATTTCTCTGCCTTCGTGTACTATGTCCGAGATTTTGCCAGCCTTTAGTAGTGTGAGGCGTCTTGAAAGATGTGTAGCATGGTCTTTTGCTTTTGATTTTCTAGACGGCTTTTGAAGAAGCACTGGGAACAGAATTAGGGTCATTTTCAGTGCTATTGGTTCCAGAGGTGTTGAGGCAGAAAAATTTTTCAGACAGTTGTTGATCTCTGAAATGAATTCCTGGCCTGCTTTTCCAGTAGGAACTTTGAATAGGTTTCTTCTCCATGATGTAATTTCCTCATATATGCTGTTGATGGTGTTGAAGAGCTCCTTTCCTACTAGTCCATTCCATTTAGCCTTGTCCAAAGCGTCATCCTTACTGACGAATTCAGGGATACATGGAGGGATATAACATTCTTTGCATTCCCAGAAACCATTCGGGCTGTTCCTAAGAGTTGTAAACTCGTCATCAGTCATACCAACACATGGCAAGTGAAACCATGATTCACAGCCACCCTCA
>JAAEPI010000413.1 GCA_024232835.1 Cytophagales bacterium | reverse complement strand
TCATCAGCAGGATTTTCGCAAGGATCCAGCCAACTCTAATCGGCCTATGAAAATGATTTTACAACAGGACCCCAACAAGCAACAGGAAAACCGAAATTTCTGTGAGGACACAGCAAATTCGAATAAGCCTATGATGGAGCCAAATCTACAACCTCAAAATTTGGATTTTTGCGAGGATGCGGGGAAGAGCAACATCCCTCAAAAGGTGTTAGATTGCTGCGAAAAGCAGAATGCTAAACATTTCCCTTTGAAAGAAGTGCAAACCGAATCTTCATTGGCCAACCATGATGAATGGCTAAGGGAAATGAACGCCGATCGAATCAGGCAGTCACCTCACAAATTTCTGGAAGAAGAAGTAAATTTGGCTTGGGCAAAAGTCAAGAGACGAGGAAACAATAAAGCTGGGCACATTATAATGGAGGAAATCGAGCAATTGGAGAACAATCGGCCTATTTTGGAGGAGAACAGAACGATGGACCGATTTCGCCAGGGAAATTCTTCGCCAGATAAAACCAACTCGATTTTGTTGGAAGAGGATAAAACAATCGATCGATTTCGGAATGAAACGCCGGCACTGAACATTTTTATGGCAAAGAAAACCGAATTGAACCAAATGGTAGATGAGGGGGTTCCTAACCTTGAAGAGGAAGCTTTGCCTATTCAGTGTGTGGACGTGCCGACGATGAAGATCGATATTGAAGGGGTGACTTTTCGAGTTATACCAGACACAGGAGCAGGGCCATCACTAATTGTGCCACGTGCGCAAGCGATTATTATTCTGGCCAAGAAGTACGATGGAAGGATGGCGGATATTAACAAGCATTTGCGACTGCCGATTGGAGACGTCAGAATTTCAAATTGTACTGGAGGAGAAGTTCCTATCATGGGGCAAGCTGTAGTGACTGTGCAATTCGAAGGCGTGTGACTGAGAATGCCCATGCTAGTCATGAATGCCGATTCTGACAAAGCCGATTGTTTATTAGGTTCCTATGGGATGAAGCAATTAGGCTTTACGTTGAGGGCAGCGAGACAAAGGGACCTACTGGGACAAGACTT
>JAAEPI010000412.1 GCA_024232835.1 Cytophagales bacterium | reverse complement strand
TTTCCTGAACCTCAGACCAATCACGCATATTTTGGATAAGCTTTGGGAGACTCCAAAAACTGACAATATTTTTCCTTCGTTTCTCCAGTTCAGCGTCCTCATCCGTTTGTGTTTCCGGCGCACCCTCCGGTGTTGCGGTTTTAATAGGTTTGGTCGCCAATTCATTTAACGCATCCATAAGGATTGAAAGCGCGTGTTTTTCACGATTGGAAGCCGTATTATGGATCGGTGCCTTGAAATAGTCAAGTTTGCTCATTTGCAACGGTAATCTTGTCGTCCAGGGTTCAAAATCAGAATGCACTCTGGCAATCAAATCATTGTAGCGTTCAGCCTGATTAAACAATCCATAGATTTTACTGGCGATATTGAAATCCGGCTTCAAGCCGATCATATTCGCGTCAAATTGTTTTACTAACAGGTCGGCTAACCAAGTCTGTGACGGGTATTCCATCAACATATTAATTTCACGCGCCAAATCTTTGATCGGTTTCACCACTCTTTCTGTATAATCATTGACAACCTCATGTTTATCTTTTGCAATTTGCGTTTCCAGGACTTCCATATCACGACTGCTTTCCAGCAACCGGTCATAAAATGCATTCACATCAATCCACTTGACGTTATTATAACGGCCCGTTTGCATCAATTGGTCAATATTTTGGCATTCAGTTAACACCTGATTCAAATATTCACGAAATTTGGAATAGGTTGCTGTCAACTCTGCTTTTGAAGTTACTTCAGTCGGTATGGATAATTTTAGCAGACCATCATAATTGTCTTCAATTGCTTTCAAATGAAGCGC
>JAAEPI010000411.1 GCA_024232835.1 Cytophagales bacterium | reverse complement strand
TTTGGCGTTGATTCTTCAGGCTGTCATTGAACGACAAGTGCGTAAAAAAATGAAGACAACCGATATAGAGGCGCTGTCTATCTACCCTGAGCATCGACTCGCCTACCACCCAACGACAGCAAAGATATTTGAGCGTTTTCAGGATATTTCGAATTATAAGATCGTAGAAGGTGATCGAGTAATCAAAGTCTATCGGGATGAGATTACCGAATTGCAGAAAGAAATACTCGGTCTGCTGGATATGACAGAGGAAGACTATTGGGAGAACGTGAATTGAATAGCATGATATGGGTGAGTTTCAACACAACGACGGGATGATATTTTCTGAATTCTGACTACAATAATTTGGAAAAAGTCGAAATCAAAATGCGCGGAAAGTAGGGCCCAGATTGGTGAATTACGCCATTTAATTCCCAAAATCTCCAAAGCGGACATTGAATTTGTGCTTTGCGTCAGTCCGGTCCCGACCCAGAGCGGTCCTACACGGTTTTCTTATGGAGGGTGTCAGAAAACTTTACAGTTGGGACCGGATATTTGGGGTCAGAGTAAAAACACCATCAAAATAATGGAAG
>JAAEPI010000410.1 GCA_024232835.1 Cytophagales bacterium | reverse complement strand
TAAAAGTGAAAAATGAAAGGATTTGACGATGACGTTTCAGATGTATAAATCCGATTATGGGCTAATTTAACTTGTTCAAGAACCGAAAGTCATGTAGAGTTTTTCAGAAATTTAGTTGCACAAGGCTAGAGAAAGAACGGCGCGTAAAGCGTACTTTTTCGTACGTTGTCGCGCAGTTCGACCGATAACGCCGTGCAAGTATATTTATGAAAAGCTATAATACATGAGTTTCGGCCATGAAACATTTTAGTAACAGATTAAACGATACAACTCACGTTACTGCGTGTTCCTTTGTTCCTGATAAAAAGTCATACTCAACGTGCTGCATGATGTTTTCAGCATGTAAAATTGTTGCATACATTGTGATCGTGCGCTCCCAAAAAGTCAAAGAAAATTATGTGTTCCCATGTAAAATTGTACAATTGATTGTTGACGATATGTAGTGTGGTGGTGTATATTCGTCTGAATACGTCGTTTCGAGAGAGAGAAAGAGAGAGGTATGATCGTGAAGGAGCCCCGTCATGACTCAAGCAGAGCGAGTAACAAAAATTTTGCACGTCATGAAAGCTGTAGAGAAGTCCTCACTCTCCGTCAATGGATATTTTAAAGAGCATACTCCCCCGTTTGGACGAAAGCAATATTATGCCTATAAGAAAACGTTGCGAGAAAGGGGGATCGCCGGCTTATATGACCAAAGGAGCATAGGCAATCATCTGAAGTTCACCAAGGAGATGAAACACTTTGTGAAAGGCTTGCTGGAATATCAGAGAAGCATAAGTGCTTTAGACATTCAGAATGCGTTGCACCATGAATTTGACATCCTGATCTCTCAATCCGTCATCAATGCCTTTCGCCGGAAGAACGATTTGGGGTGGATTCGGTCGAGAGATTGTCACCAGGAGGACGATACCTGCTCGGAGGAATCCGGCGCCTCTGAGATCGTGGTTGCGCTTGCGCTTGGTAGCGGTCTCATCGAGGCGCTTGTCAATGCGATCGCTCAATGCATCCATACGCGGCGGGAATCAGACGCATTCAAGGAGAGTGTCAGCATACAGACGGATTATCCTGATTTCCGGTCAAAAGGTAGATTCACGTCTGCATATAATGCTCTGCCTCAGGTTCGAAAATCGAGATTTACCCCCTTGGAAGAGAAACTCAAGACCAAACGATTGGCTTCTATGCGCATTTTTCATCTTTCCAAAGCCACCATGAGACGCTACACGCTTGCACTGTTTTCTCTTCCCCTGGTGACGACGAACGGACGAGTGAGCAGCGTGGATAGCCCCAAAGGTAATGCGTTACAATACCTTTGCGGAGTCAACTACAAAGCGGCGACGTTGGATAAGCATGTCAGAGAATTGAAATACCTTCAGGTGTCCGAGCATTTGATTACAGCCACGGCCAAGTTCTGGATTGCCTTCTGGGGCGCCAGAAACCCGTCGGAAAGCATTTTCGCCTGTTATTACCTTGATGGCAACACGAAAGCGTTGTGGTCATCGAAGCCGTGTCATAAGGGCAAGGTGACCATGCTGGGCCGGGTGATGAACTGTCTGGAACAGGTGTTTATTCACGACGGTCAGGGGCATCCGTTGTATTTTCAGACATTCAATGGGCATGCGGCTCTCGGCAAGAACGCCTTGAAGATGATAGATACCATCAGCGCGTATCTTCCTCAGGGGGCTCACGTTGAACCTCGACTCACCGTGAATCGGATTTTAATCATGGATGGCGGGGGCAATGGAGTCAAGACGTTGCGAGAGTTGTCTCATTCCGGGTATTATTTCATCACCATGCTGGATTCGAACCAGTTCACAGAGAGGAAGGTCAAGTTCCTCTCTGGGGCAAAGCGATACGAGTATGGTGAGGCGTATGTGGTGGAATGCACCGTAGAACTTGAGGATTCCAGGGACAAAGGATACATTTTTGAAACTAGGGCAGTGCAAGTCCATTGGGACAATAAGAGAACGTCGGTTCTCATCACCAGCGTCCCCGCGACCCTCTTCTCGACGGATACTGTCGTGAAGTCGTATTTTGACCGGTGGCCTGCACAGGAATTGAGTTTCAAGGATATGAAGAATGGACTCAATATCCATCGTGTCGTGGGATACGGGAAGAAATTGGTGGATAATCCCACCGTTCTGGCGAACATTGAACGCCTTCAGGGGCACATACGCAGACTTGAGCAAGAATTACAGGGACCGTTGAAGGAAATTCAGGATGTGGAGAAGCATTGCCTCTCCCAGATTCATGAAGAGAGAAGATACCGCGAGAAGTCTCTCATTGTGAACGGAAAGAGGACGTTATCAGAGCACGATACACAGATGTTGAAGAGTATTCAAAAGGAGATACATCGTCTTCGGCGAAAAATCAAGACGATAGAACAGAAGCACAACAAATCCTTCAACGCGTTAAAGAAGAAAAAGACGGAACTCGCCAGAATCATTGACAAGAAGAAACGGTATCGGGTCGATATGGAGTTAGATCAGATCATGACCTGTTTCAAGCTTTCATTCGCCAATATCTGCTGCTATCTGCTGGACGAATGCTTTCATGGAGAGAAAATGACATTACAGCGATTATTTGACACGATATTTGAACTTCGGGGTAAAGCAAGGATTGAAGATCATCAGCGGCATATTTCTATAGAACGAAACCCAAAACAAGAAAAGATGATGAAAAAATTAGCATTGGCATTTGATGGACTCAATCGTATGGAAATAAAAGATCCATCTGGGTACCAGTATAATTTCCAACTTGTGTAATTTAATCTGTTAGTATAATTCTAAATGGCCGAAAGTCATGTTCAAAATATTCCGATAGAATTAGATATTCAGAATTTGCTGATAATGAGACTAAAAGAGCAGCTTATGAAAACCGTAAAAAAGTCCTTGATAAAATGAGAGAAATTGTCGCTAAATTAGAGCATAGGGAAAATGAAGTTTTTGCTCCTTCTTTATTAGAGACTTTTTAGTGATAGGATAGCATCCATTGGGATGTTAATAGTTTTTAGGACGCCATAGATTGAACTTAGAAATTCAGAGGCGCTTTTTCTTGGTGTCCACCTCTTTTTAGGGGTTAAAAAATAGCGAGTTGCGATGGAGGCGGTTATGAATTTATATAGACTAAAAACGTTGATGATTATTTATATTCTGCT
>JAAEPI010000409.1 GCA_024232835.1 Cytophagales bacterium | reverse complement strand
GTTCATGTCTAGGAGCTGTTCAATAGAAACGATTCGTTCACAAACGACACAACACTACAAAATAGAGTGGTTGGGGTAGCAGGGGTAGAGTGAAGAGGAGAAAGAGAAGATCGTTGCTAGTGAAACTTGCTACCTGTACTCCTGAATACCGTCCAATCAATCCAAGAAAACGTCTTCTACTCACACACTCCTGATTCAGCTTCAAGACAGCATGCTGGCCCCCCAATCAACAGCTCACCTTAATTCTTGGGTTTCACTTGACGTCACTTCCGTATTACACGCTTGACATCTCTTTGATCTACCGATGCTGGTGGTCTACCTGGGGTTGGAGCCATTGAAACGCATTGGAAAGTACTGTGTGTTGTCTACGCCACAGAATATTTTGTGTTAGACCTACAGACACATTACATGGCTTGTTTAAAAGAAGAGAACCTCAGCTTTCCATAAGTGAAAACGGTATGTTCCTAGCTTCTCCCATTCCGAAGGTAGCCCACTTTTAAGCGATGGTTAGTTTTGCTAAAAATAGCGTTGGTTTCCCCGAGATGAAGTTGTTTTCGTTACGTACGTTCTTTGACTCGTTTTTGCGGGGTTTTTTGGATGAATTTCGAATCTTGACATTCTAATGGACAGTCTATGTGATTTTCATAATGTGTTTTACGTGATATGGGAGTCAATGTGTTAACAGTAATACGGGCCGTCTGGGTTAGCTAGCAAGTGCCAGACATATATAACATCAGAATCGATCTGTCTCATTGCCCCATGCATAAACAATGAGACAATATCAGGATTTGGATCAATCCGCTGTGATAAGTTATATGCCTCCAAACTTTTTTGTCTTCATTAAGTTGCCT
>JAAEPI010000408.1 GCA_024232835.1 Cytophagales bacterium | reverse complement strand
GCACACTTTAATACCGGCATTTTTCGAATTTGTCGAAATTAATACTTATACAACACTACTTTATATACAATAAATTAGGTCATGTGAAAGTCGGATATGGAGTAGTGACACGACAAGTAGCAGGCCGGATTTGGACACCAAGTACCCAACCGTCCCTAGTTTCAACTTCTGCTTAGTGAGTCTGTGTTTTCTGTTTCACTACTATTATTTGGTAAGTTTGTAAACTTTGACAATTCAGCTGGGTTATGGATGCTTTAAATGTACTCAATGCATTCTTTGATTCTATGTCTTTAAGTGGTCTATACAAATGTAAGTCAGTTCTGGAGGAGAAGATTAAACATGCTAAGACTGAACATAAGTCTGAGGTTAAACGTGCCAATATCAGTGACTATGTTCAGATGCACAATAACTTCATACCCACTGGCAAAGTCAATGGAATATTGTTCTCTGCTGTGCAGGCTGAGGTTGAATCATTTAACTTATTCTCCAAGTCAGGTTCTAAGACAGTCGCAAAATGGCTCTCTACAGGCAATGAACCATACTCATGGACCTCAAGCTCTGGGAAGAAGTTTGTTAATACAGCTTCTGATATTTCCAAGTGCCCAGCCATCTTCGAACTGATGGAGAAAATCAACTCTGAACTCCATGTGAAAATGAACTCATGTTTAGTGACATGTTTCAAGGATGGAACATCTGGTATTCGACTCCACTGTGATGATGAGGAAGAGATAGATCAAGACAGTCCTATCTGTGTCTTTACGATTGGTGAAGAGAGGAAAGTGGAGTTTCTTTCTGCATACCAATCTGCGTCAGAAACTCCTCTGCTGTCTATCACCCCAAAAGAGGGGAGTTTGTACCTTATGAATCCTGGCTGTCAGGGTCTCTTCCGTCATCGGGTTCCGTCAATGAAGACTTCCTCAGGAGTTCGATACAGCCTCTCCTTTCGGCGGAAGGTGTCACCAGAGCCCCCTACAACAACAACCAATCTTAAGCTAGCCTCTCCAGTGAAATCTCTCATGTCAAAACTCAACAAGTCCTGTAGATCTGACCATATTGCTTTTGCCAAGGGCTCCCCATCACTGCAAAATGTTGGAACGCCACAACCTTCTTCGATGAGCTCCCCACATCAGCAGATACAGCAACCTTCCACCAAAAGGAAAACAACGACTGTTCTATTTGGCACCTCGATAACCTCCAGAATTAATAGTAACACTGTATCCAGCAAGGGTCACCCATTCATCAATGTGTCCAGAAGTGGTGCCACTATGGAGACCATTAGTGATATGGTCCAAGACTTCTATGACACAAATCCAGCCTCAAGTGACGTGGAAAAAGTGATTCTTTCCTTCGGTACCAATGACATTGCACGTGAAAGACATGGTGTGTATAATCCCAAGTCTTTCTCTGAACAGCAGCTTTGTAGTCGTGCTCATAATGGCGTGAGGAAGTTCAGACAGGATGCTGCTGACATAGTCAAGAAAGTGAAGTCATTGTTCCCTGGTGTTTCAGTGATTATTCAGTGTGTGTTGCCTATGCAAAACCGGTATTGGTATACCACTACCAATGTTCTTGCATTTAATAGTATGTTGATGGATATTGCAAGGTCTTATAACTGTTATTATATGGACTGTTTTGATCGATTTTTGTCTAGAGATAAGCAAGACTTCAATAAAGGCCTCTATTACGACTGGTTGCACTTGAATAAATGGGGTCTTAATTTGTTATGCAAGTCATTAAAGTATGTCATAGGCACTAATAGCAATATGTTTGGGCCCATTATTAAACTATAATGTGTAAAGATATCTCATTAAATCATACATTACATGGGTACAATTTCCAATATTTGGCTATTACTTGTTATTGTAGTTTTTAAATAAATTGATAACTTATGATTGATGCAATTCTATTCCGGTGTCGTATTGGGCTATACCAGCACCGACACCATAGTAGAAAATCTATTTGTGGTTTGAAACCCCAGGTAATGTATGATTTGTGTGGATTGAACTCTTTTAGTCACCAATATAATGTCTTATTTGTAACTTATTATATTTTCATAATGTATATATATATGTTGATTATAGGAATGCTATGTGAATGTAACTTCACCTCTTCCCATTAACTAGGTTCTTCCCTATCAACAAAAATGAGTCTGTAGGTTTCTGCTATAGTCATGTCAAGCTGTTTGCAGCTTTACTGATCTATTCCCTGTTTAAACGTGACTGGAGACTTTACTGTACATTAGGAGCATCTTCGGGGTACCTGAGTACAATGTACTTCAGGAGCTTAGGATCGAAAAAGCATAATATTTCCGAGTCTTACCTATCGTTCTGTATACATAAAGTGAAAACAGTTATAACTGGGTGCTTACTGTGGGTATTAACATTAAACTCCGTCCTGGTAGTGTTAGTGAACCCAAGCCTGTTAAATCCTGGGCCCACAAGTTATCTTAAAGTTGTATCATTCAATACTCATGGTCTCCTGCCCATTTCTCAATTAGACAATAACAATCCTACATTAGATACTACTAAGTTATATGAGCTGCATTATTACCTCTCTGACCAGAAGCCAGATATCCTCATACTGAATGAAACTTGGCTTAAAAAGTCAGTTTCTGATAGTGAAATCATACCTGTGGAGGACTATAAGGTATTCAGATTAGATAGGTCCCCTAAGACCCACCCTCCTGATCCTAGCAATCCTTCCAAATTTAGGCGTTTTGGGGGTGGTGTTCTTATTGCAGTTCGTCGGGATCTTGATATTGTGTCCACAAAACTTGAATTTACATGTGCAGCAGAAATCATTGGCATTACTTTGAAATTCGGTGATGGCAGGAAGATAATTCTTTGCAGTTTTTACAGGGTAGGCACATTAGGTACTAGAAACCATGCTGAATTTCTCAGTTTTGTGCATAAGGCGAGGAACCGACGGGGTGTTTCTGGCATAGTAATTACTGGTGACTTTAATATTCCTAACATAGATTGGGATAGCTACTCAGGAAATGATAATGTTGATCAACTTTTTCTTGATTCTTTTAGTAACTTGGGTTTTGAGCAACTAATTACCAGCCCTACCCATATTAAAGGTAATATTCTTGATCTTGTGCTGACTGATTAGCCACAGCTAATAGGTGAAGTTGATGTCTCCAGCTTAAATCTGCCCTGCAAATCAGATCATTATAGCATTCATTTTACCATTAAAACTAAGGTTAAACGGATTAAGACAGTTAAACGTGATGCTTATAACTTTAAAAGAGCAAATTGGACTGCTTTCAACTCTGAACTAGATGCTGTTAACTGGAATGATGTACTAAATGGTGATGTTGAGACTGCTTGGTTTTCTTTTAAAGAAAAGCTTTCCTCCGCTGCTGATCGTCATATACCGAAAATTAGGATAGGAGGGAAAACTCAGCCTCCCTGGTTTGATGCTGAAGTCCACCAGGCTTGTAGGAAGAAGGAACGCCTGCATTCATCCTACAAAAGCGAAACTGATCCTACACAGAGGGCCAAAAAATATTTTGCTTTTTCAAATAGTAGAAGCGATTATAAACACTGTGTGTCAGAAAAACTAAGTACAAATTTTGAAGATGTTGATGACCCTAACTTGATCACAAAGAAATTCTGGTCGTATGTAAAAGCTACGTCTAGTAACACAAGAATCCCTGAACTTGTACATCGTGGTAATGTGTATAAAAATACCCCTGCTGATCAATCTAATCTTTTCAATACTTTTTTCTATCAACAGTTTTCTGAGCCAAGCAATTATGATATTACCATAGAATATAGCCCTGCATATGGTAATTTTGAAATAAATTTCAGCACAAACCGTATTGAGGGTATTTTGAGTAAGCTCAATGTTAATAAAGCTATAGGTCCTGATAAAATTCATGGAAAGATCCTTAAAAATTGTGCGGCCCCTATTTCCATTGCACTTAGTATTCTTTTCAGTAAAAGCTATAATTCTGGTTACATTCCTTCTGAATGGAAATATGCTCTAATTGTGCCCGTACATAAAAAGGGGTCTAAATCTGATGTGGAAAATTATCGACCAATATCGCTGACAAGTTTAGTGGTGAAAGTTATGGAACGAATTGTCCGGGACGAGCTCATGTTTAAATGTAATCATTTACTGGATCCTCGTCAGCATGGATTTCTGCCTGGTAAATCATGCTCTACCCAATTAGTTGAGTATTGCGATAGTTTGTCACTCTCCCTTAACAAGAACATTAGGGCAGATGCTGTTTACTTTGATTTCGCTAAGGCCTTTGACTCTGTGAACCACGACCTCATCCTTAGCAAGCTTAAAACCATGTATGGTATTAACGGCAAGCTTCTAAGATTCATAAAAAGTTATCTCTCTGATCGAACACAATCGGTTGTTGTTAATGGTTCTGTTTCATCCTCCCTTCCTGTAATCTCGGGTGTCCCCCAAGGCTCAATTATTGGTCCCTCTCTTTTTGTGTTGTTCTTAAATGATATAACCTCTGGCCTTTCCGAATGTACAGAAATCATGATGTATGCAGACGATACTAAAATTTGGAGGGAAATGCATTGCGAAGCAGATTTCAAAGCTCTTCAAAGTGACATTGATTACCTCCTAGATTGGGCAATTCGCAATAAAATGAAGTTTCATCCCTCAAAGTGTAAGGTCCTGTCAATATGCTCAAGTAAGCCTCCTCTAATTGATATCCTCCCTTGTGTTCAATTCTTCTATTCGATGGGTGATTTTCTTATTGATTATGTTGATTCTGAAAAAGATCTAGGGATCTTGATGAATTCCACTCTTAATTTTACAGAACAGGCGGACTACCTCTACAATAAAGCAAATCAAAAATTTGGTATGCTTAAGAGAACATGTCACTTTGTTAGTGATCCAAAAAAGCGTAGAGCTCTTTATCTAACCCTTGTACGGTCCCTATTTGAACATTGTCCTTCAGTATGGCGGCCAGCTTCAAATACTATGGTTGAAAAACTTGAAAGTCTCCAAAAAAGAGCAATTAAATGGATTAATGATGATTACAGGGTCAGCTACAGTAATGATTCAATGTATTATGTCCATTGTAAACATCTAAATATCCTTCCAATTAGGTTTCGATTTGATTATCATGACATAAAACTCCTACATTCAATTATTTACAACTTCTCATGTATTAGGCTTCCAGATTATCTCAAATTCTTCTCTGGTTCAACACGATTGCGATCCACTCACCAAGATAGCCTCTCTCTAGTGTCATCGATAACTCCTAGAGGTTCATATGAGTCAAGTTCAAGCCGAGGCTTTTCTAATAACTACTTTTATAGATCTCATTTAATCTGGAATAAACTTCCTTTCTCACTTCGTGAAACTATTAGGCCAGGCAAATTTAAGAATGATCTCATCAATTATATTTGGAAAGAGTTAGTTCCTATTGGTAATGCGTCGCTCTGTGGTTCTGACTCCGATGGGTCTGAATAACTAATCTGAATCTCCTTCTAGTCTATCAGATGTTATATTTGTATAACATTTCTTCTAGGTACTATCATAATATATCCTGTATTTCTTACATATATAAATTATTTAAATGTTTTAAGAAGATAAAGTTTACGTGATATATATTATAAAGTTTTAACAGATATAATAGAGTGTGTATTTGATTTTTTGAATTAATTTATCCCGAATTATGTTTATTTTTATATTTGGTTATATCTGGGTTGTAGCTATGTTTAGATTACCTAATAATGCCTTTTAAAGCTACAACCCTTCTAATTGCTCCTTGTGCATTCTTAGGGCCCGATGTAATTGCCTGATTAGAGCTTCTAATCATTAAGGTGTATCGGTGACCCTTAAGTTGTTATCTGTCACCAGTCAAGGCATTGCTAGGTCTTTATGTTCTTTATAGACTTTCCGAAATATTTATTTTGCTATAATTGCTGTAATTACAGTATGCTGATAACAATTTTAAAGTTTTCAATAAAAAAGTAAAAACCTAATTTTTCTCCAAAATATACATCTAGGAATCATTCTGGTGTTATATTTGTGTTCTACGAGGTGTAGAAACAAAAATT
>JAAEPI010000407.1 GCA_024232835.1 Cytophagales bacterium | reverse complement strand
TATTCGAAGGGGTTTCTTGTTGCATATTCAAATGATCCTACAAGGAAGCGTGTATTCCCAGGATGCATTTGTCTGGCCAGTGTATGTATAATCGTATTATCTCTCACATTTTTGAACATGACGAGATAGTGTACATTCAGGTTCATTGTCCTTGAGTTCGCGGATCTGTGATATAAGTTCTGAGTTATGAATACCACGAAGCAGGACTTATGGTGGGCTACTCTTGTAAATAGATTGGTAATGGATAAGTTCTTTGCCGATTCGAGCATTAAATCATCGAGAATTATCATTCCTCCTTGTTTAATCTTATCGACATCAGGTAAGCCCTTAATATAAGACACATTTCTAATCTTTTCAGTAGGTGCAATTTCACCATATCGCCATTCAATATATTTTGGAGGGGGATTCAGTATGTGCTTAGCATTCCTAACCAATTCCGTTACAAAATATGATTTTCCGCACATCGATGGACCTGTAACAAGACAGGTAGAACCTAGCTTGAGTCTAGAATCGTAGTACATGCGTCTACTTCGTCTTCAGCCTCAGCCTCGCCTTCAATTTCAGCAGGATAGTCTAATTCGTCTACTCCACTCACACAACAATTCGATCGTAGTCTTAATAGTATTCTAATAGGTGTTGATGGGATACCTCCCATATCTACAATTAATCTTGCACACACTATTTTATTTATAGATGAGAATGCTCTTATTGGGTGAGATGCATAATTTAACTTCATTGGTTGATAATAAGTATAAATAAGGAAATATATATTCATTTTCATCACAATTATGGAGCTTGCATATTATTCTACTCTAGATTTATCTTTTGGTAATTCAGTTCACGGT
>JAAEPI010000406.1 GCA_024232835.1 Cytophagales bacterium | reverse complement strand
TTTTTCTAACTTAGTGGTATGTCATACGAGATCAAAGAAGAATCTTTGGAGCATATGATGCTCAACGAACCTGAGGCAACCTATTCGTACGCTGACTATTTGCGATGGGCCTTTGAGGAACGTGTGGAACTTATCAAAGGGAAGTTGTTCAAGTTTTCTGCTCCAAAGACAAAGCATCAGGAATTGAGCGCATCGGTTGGTTTTAAAATTTACAACTTTTTGAATGGAAAGGATTGCAAGGTTTACTTCGCTCCTTTCGATGTTAGACTACCAAACAAACCGAATGATTCAGATAGTCATACGTACACCGTCGTTCAGCCAGACATCTGTGTGATTTGTGATCTGGGGAAATTAGATGACGCAGGATGCAAAGGTGCGCCAGATTTAATTGTGGAAATCCTCTCTCCCTCTACAGTTTCCAAAGACCTTAACGAAAAATTCGATCTCTACGAAGAGCATGGTGTTCAAGAATATTGGACGGTCTACCCAGGCGAAAGTGTCATTGAGATTTTTGACTTGATGGATGGAAAATATGTCTCACGAGGCAAGTTCGTTCGTGAGGATACCGTCAAATCAAATGTGATAGAAGGATTGGAAATTAAGCTGGAGGAGGTTTTTGAGGAGTGAGAAATGGAATAATCATATCGCTCTGTTTCTATCTATCAATCCCTTTCTTGGTTGCTCAGCCAAAGTACTTCGAGTATACTAATCCAAATGCACTAGAAGTAAATCAATCAGTAATTAGTCATCTCGTCAAAAAGGAGTGGGAAATGGACTCCCTCATTTACCTGTATAGAGAGGGGCAGGATACCCTCATGGGAGGAGGAAGTTTAAATTTTATGCCAAATGGGCAATTTGGGGTTAATGAAAAATGGTCATAAATAGAAACCAAGTTTATTGAGATAGAAACACCAAATAAAGGAGGGTTTTCTCAGAACAAATTTGGAGGCATATTCTCCATCCTTCAAATTACAGACTCATCATTAGTTCTTGAAAAAATTCATACTAGTTCGTTTGATATGAAGCGGACTCATTACTACAGTTCATTAGAAGCATGGCGAAAAAGAAGGAAATTGAATTTTTTTTACCTATTATGGATCTATCAACAAAGAATCGCTAGACAGCCCTAGTAAACTTAGCATTGCGGAATTCTCGTAAGAGCAGTTTTGAAATGGATGGTAAATTCATGTTAATAAAAACACCCGACTCTATTTTTCGCATCGAAAGAAAGAATTCGAAAAACTAAACCAACCCTCCCAGTTCCCTCACCCCTAAAAATCCTCTTGTAGTAAACCCCTCAGCATACTGGACTCCAATTCGCTGGCCATATTCTCTGGCACGGGACTCGACCATACTTATAAAGTTTTGAGATGAGACGTATGTTTCGGGCTCCACACTGGTTGGATCAAAAAACTGAGATTTGTAGGCTTTATACGCTTCTATCTTTTGCTCGTGCACATCAGAAATGTCCACATAAAAATCTGGTGTATTCGAACGGCTTTGGATAAAATGATAAACATGGGTCGGTCGATGAGGTTCTTGAGCATTCCCAGAATCATCCACAGTTTCAATCCTTTTTAGTCCAGCCCAAAAGCAAGCTTCTTCAACGAGCTTGGCCGCCCGTCCGTGATCAGGATGACGATCCTCTTCCGCATTTGTCAGGACTATTTTCGGTCGATATAAACGAATCTTTTGCACCAATTTCATCTTGTGTTCTTCGTCTTCTTTGAAAAACACGTCCTTGAACTCCATGTTGTCACGGACATCAAGGTCTAATATTCTACCCGCTTCTGTGGCCTCCTGATCTCTTATCTCGGCTGTACCTCTGGTTCCCATTTCCCCTCTTGTCAAATCCAATATTCCTATCGTTTGGCCAAGTGCTTTTTGAACTACTAGTGTTCCACCTGCACCTAATTCCACATCATCAGGGTGGGCACCAATTGCCAAAACATCTATCATGAGAAAGCTGAGATTCCGGTGATATTCGCACCAAGAATGAGCAGGTGAATATCGTGTGTTCCTTCGTAGGTCACTACAGATTCCAGATTCATCATATGGCGCATCATTGGATATTCACCAGTAATGCCCATTCCTCCATGGATCTGCCTGGCTTCACGCGCAATATTAAGTGCAATTTCTACAGAGTTTCTTTTAGCCATGGATATCTGCTCCGTTCTGGCCGTCCCATTGTCCATCATCACACCAAGTTTCCAATTAAGGAGTTGAGCTTTGGTGATTTCAGTTAGCATTTCTGCCAGTTTTTTTTGTACCAATTGGAACGATGCTATCGGCTTATCAAACTGAATTCGTTCCAACGAATACCTACGAGCAGAATCGTAACAATCCATTGCTGCACCTACTGCACCCCACGCAATTCCATATCTCGCTTTATCCAGGCATTTCAAGGGAGCACCTAAGCCACTCATCCCAGGCAACAAATTCTCTTTAGGAATTTTCACGTCACTGAAAACCAGCTCACCAGTGCAAGACGCTCGCAAAGACCATTTACCATGGGTCTCTGGAGTAGTGAAGCCTTCCATTCCGCGTTCTACGATTAAGCCATGAATTCTACCTTCTTCGTTCTTTGCCCACACAACAGCCACATCGGCCTGCGGTGCATTGGAAATCCACATTTTCGCTCCATTCAACAAATAGTGATCTCCCTTGTCTTCAAAATGTGTCTCCATTCCACTGGGATTAGACCCATGATTTGGCTCAGTCAACCCGAAGCATCCTAGCATCTCACCAGATGCTAGTTTGGGTAAATATTTTTTTCGCTGTTCTTCTGAGCCAAAAGAATAAATAGGAAACATGACAAGCGAACCTTGCACAGAGGCCGTTGACCGCATGCTCGAATCTCCTCGCTCAATCTCCTGCATGATCAGACCATAGGAAATATTATCCAAACCACCACAGCCGTACTCTAATGGGAGCGTGGGGCCGAATGCTCCAACTTCTCCAAATTTCTTTACCATCTCCTCTGGGAAATGGTTTTTCTCAGCCCAATCTTCAATAAAAGGGGTGATTTCCTTTTTTACAAAATCACGAACCGAATCACGAATTAATTTATGCTCTTCAGTTAGCAGATCATCCAAATGATAAAAATCAGGTGCCTCAAATTCATCAACAAAATTTCGTTTCTTCACTTCTTCGTTCTCAGTTGTTACGCTCATTAGGGTAATGTTCCTTTATATTTCAAATTTAAACGGGCAAATTTACAACTATTAAGAATAGAGCAAACATCAATTCTAAACTTTGCGTGTTGAAATACATCACGAAAATATGGGGGCTATGTTGCTGCACAGCATTGATGCTGATAGCAGCTCAGGCAAGTGCACAGGAGCAATTTCAAAAAGAAATCTATTACGCCTCTGATAGCGTGAAGCTCAAAGAAGTAATTCATTTCACCAAGGCGGACACCACACTTCATGGGAGCTATGAGTCATTTCACCTCAATGGATCGTTGCAAACTTTTGGACACTACCTAAACGGCCTTCCGGACAGCATATGGGTATATTATTATGTAAATGGTCGGAAGCGGGCTGAGGGTAGATTCGAACAAGGCAGAACACAAGGCAAATGGACATACCATTACGAAAATGGAAATAAAAAATCTGAAGGGATACTCCAAGATAATATCAAGAATGGCAACTGGACATTCTTTTATGAAACCGGTAAACCAAAAAGCACGGGAACCTATAATGATGATGTGAAATTCGGGATTTGGAATTATTTCTATGAGGATGAAGTTGTGAAAGCCCAATCTTATTATGAAAATGGGATAGGTATTTATAAAGAATTTTATCCGTCAGGATCCATAAAAATGGAAGGTGAGAATCGAGAAGACAAGAGTATTGGAGACTGGATCTATTATTATGAAAGTGGAGAAATTCAGGCAAAAGGTAGTTTTGAGGATGGTCTTAGGGTTGGTGAATGGAAATACTTTCACCCCAATGGTGAAGATGCAATCGTAGGAAAATTTGGTGCGGGCTTGGAATCGGGTATTTGGAGACACTATCATGAGGACGGGGAAATGAAAGCTGAAGGCGCCATGGAAGATGGCGAACGGGATGGTTTTTGGAAGCTTTACTACCCCACAGGAGATTTAAAAGGAGAAGGTGATTACCAAACAGGGAACGGTGAATACACGGAATTTTACACCAGTGGAAAACAAAAAACTAAAGGACAAATAAAAAAAGGGCTGAAACATGGTAAGTGGATATTTTACTCTGAAGATGGTCTGGTAGATGGAGAAGTGGACTTCATAAAAGGAGAAGGTCGGTACAAAGGATTTTATCCAGATGGTTCTGTTAAAATGGAAGGAGACATGAAAGATGACCGACGAGTGGGCGAATGGAGCCTCTTCAACTCTGATGGCTCTCTGGCTGGAACTTATCGCCCAATATATGAAGATGAGAAGCCTATCTTCAAGACAAGACAATCTGCCACCTTTAGAGACCCAATCAATTCCGAAAAGCCCGAGTACCTATTTGAAAACAATCAAATAAGATATTTCACGTCTACAATAAATGAATACAAAGGAATAGCGGTCGAGACTAATCCTGCTGGCATACTGTTTGGAAGTCTGCCGCTTGCTGTTGAACGACACATTCAGGAGCGACTCGGTTATCAGGTACAAATTGTTCTTCACCGAGATCCTTTTTTTTCTCCCCTTAATGAATCAATAGGTGAAGTTTATACACAAGGTGGAACTATTCAATTCAAACAAAAGTTCTATCACCCTGACAGGAAGTTGGGCATGTGGTATTTTGGGCATTTGGTTGGTTTATCCTACTTGTCTCATTCGTCGAAAATATTGGATGACACATTCATTTTGAATATTGGAGAAATTACTGAAAACCGGTTGTACTATGGGGTGATTGTAGGTAGCAGATGGATGCAGCGCACGGCCGATTCAGGATTCACCTTTGATGGATACGTGGGTTTTGGAATGGGAGCCAGAAATTTCAACAAACAATATGGAGTCGATCCTGATTTCGATGCGAAATTTGCTGACACGATAAAAAACAAAGGGTACTTTCCTTTTTTTGTCGGCTTAAACATTGGGTTGATAGGTCCTAAAAGAAGATTAAGTAAATGAGAAAAACAGTCGTAATTGGTGCCACACCAAATCCAGCCAGATATGCCTTTCTGGCGGCTGAAAAATTGACGATTCACCAAGAGGATTTCGTTCTCGTTGGCATCAAAAAAGGTGAAGTATTTGGTAAAGAAATTTTAGATCTCCGTTCCAAGCCTGAAATCGACAATGTGGATACGATTACTCTTTATCTCAGCGCATTCAATCAGCGCGAGTGGGAAGAGTACATTCTTTCATTAAATCCAAAACGTATCATTTTCAACCCTGGAGCGGAGAACTTTGAGCTTGGAAGAAAGGCCGAATCACAAGGAATTGAAAGTGAAAATGCATGCACGCTAGTCATGCTCGGGAGTGGAGTTTACTAGTTTGGAGATTACTACTATGAACTCTTGCAAAGTTTAGGATAGCAAGCCATCTTCAAACAGGTTAAGTTCAGAATAAAAACCAAGATATTCTTGTTGGATGCGACCACCATAAGCCTCTATTTGAGTTTATTTGATTGGGCAAGGTATAAGACAACTAAGGGGGCTGTCAAAATGCACACCTTACTTGATTATGATGGAAATTTGCCTGCTTATGTCAATATAACGGACGGAAAGACAGCTGATAACAAAGGGGCTTATGACATCCCTTTGCTCAAGGGGAGCGTGATTGTAGCCGATCGGTTTTACAATGATTTTTCGCTGCTCAACGTTTGGGACAGCAGCGGGGTATATTTTGTGGTCAGGCACAAAGAAAATATCCAATATGCCTCCATAAAGGAAAATGACTTACCTGACGACAGGCATGAACATGTACTCAAGGATGAGATCGTAA
>JAAEPI010000405.1 GCA_024232835.1 Cytophagales bacterium | reverse complement strand
TTGATGAATCACGTAAAGGAGGAGCGATGATTTTAGGCGCTTTGGAGGCCATCAAAGATGGAATGGACGTTATCATTACTACGGATTCCGACAATTCTGTCCATTTGGGCCAGATAGGGTTATTATTACAAAAATTCTGCAATAATCAAACACATGCTGTTTTTGGGGATCGCAAGGATCCGGATGCAATTCTGATCAAGCAGGAAAACCGGTGGGGGGTTGGCATCAAGCTTCTTCGTCATATTCAGCGGATGATTGGTGTGGCAATTTTTTCTCGGGAAATTTTTGATACCCAGGCTGCGTTCAAGTTATTTCAATGTGGTCTTTTGGAAAAGATTATTCAACAACCTACAGTTTACGATTTTGCATTTGATACGGATTGGATCGCAGCTACCATTGCTGCAAAAGAACCCTTTGAAAAAGTACCATTTGCTTTCATTGATTCTTTCGCTGAGTCAGCATCAATTACACAAGGACCTATGACTACATGGGAAATCTTACTTAAAGGACTTGTTAAACAAGTGCGAAAATATCAACTTCCTCATAATCAGGCGATGGCTCGGATAATTGACGAAGAGATCCAGTCTTCGGCAGATCTCGATCTTTTAATTAATCACCTGCCTCCGCAATTGAAGGATATTCCGGACATGGAGTTAGGCAATCCTGAGATTATGAATCCTGAAGAGATACTTTCCTGGATTCAAGAAAGGAAGACCCGATAGAACTTACTAAGGATCCGAAAAAAACCACTTTACAATCTATCGTACTCAGGTTTAGGTTATATTCGGTCGATCTGATTGGGCTGGACCGCAAGCGTAGCCTAAGCTACACTGAGGATTCAGCACGTGAA
>JAAEPI010000404.1 GCA_024232835.1 Cytophagales bacterium | reverse complement strand
GTTCCCACTAATTGACGTGGATGATAATAATAAGTGCCGCTGATTTGTTGTTGCTCGTGCACATTTGTAGTTGATCTGGCGCAGTTTATTGACAGAGCTGAAGTGCCGCGTTATTTGGAAGATAAAGATTTGGCGTTTGAGATTGCGGCGGAAATTCATAAGCAACACAGGGAGCAAGAAAGCTCATAAATGAAACTAAGTTACCCAAAAGCAGGGTGTGTAATAAATTGAGCAAGGAAGCTCGCAGTCTAAACTAAGTTACCCAAGCGGGGTGTGTCTCAAATTATTCAGTCTTGTTCAGATTAGTGATAATCTGAACCCTAACAATCGGTCATCCATCCTAGCACAAACTACAAATTTACTCTAATAACTGAGTCAGACGGGCTCATATTTGAAGCCTAGACCGCAATTAGATCCACCCGACGCAACACTGGTGTCTAAGTTAAGTTCATCCACCTCTAGTGTACTTTTACAACTTGTTTTCATCCAAATCGAGGTAAGAATTAGTGGTGGGCCCAGGCTAATTCCCGCCTCACAAAACAAACTTTAATACCGCTGCGCAAACTTAATACATAAATTTACACATACTAATCCCCAACCAGTGTACGTCACATTTGGTAGCACCGAGTGGTTGTGCAAATAGAGTACATTTGATGCAAAGAAAATTATTTTCAACAACTTTTTGAAGCAAAATTTTGCAAATATAAAATTTTGCCATAAAAATCTACATTATCAAACTTGGTTCTACAATCAAGTAAATCAAACTTATTTTTATGTTCTGTGCCTGGATACGTAGTTGTGCGCACTACATCCTCAATCATTCATTGTTTTGGTTTCAAACAAATCCTGATCTTACTCCATCAACCGTGTCATTGGATTCAATAGAAATAGCTACATACCAATTACCCCCACGGGACAGAAACCAAAGTACTTCAATCCCAATTTGGTATATCGGATAAAGGAAAAAGAAATAAGATGCCAGATGAAACAGAAGCTGCAGCAGCTACAAGAGAACAAAGAAATATTCGAAATAATGTAACTACTTTGACAACCGAGGTCGCTGGATTGACTACAACCATTAATGCACAACGAAATGAAATCAATGAGAACTTTCGAACCCTAGAAGGCAGACTGGACCAGGTAGAAGGACCACAAATGATGCATTTGACTGGAAGTAGAAGTACTGACTCATTGCCAAATTATGAAGGAGACACAGACTTTGATGACTGGATGTCATTATTTAATCGGGTTAAGGAAGCTTACAATTGGACTGACATTAGAGCACTGAAAATCTTGCCCGCCTATCTAAGGGGTAATGCTGCGGATCAGTACAATGAACTTACTGAAGCAGAAAAGACAACATTTAGTGACCTAGTAACAAATTTGAGAGCAGCATTGGAACCAGATGGAATGGCTAGAATAACCCAAAGCAAATTGATCAAGAGGAGAATGCAGCCATATGAATCAGTGGTTGATTTCGGAGCAGCCATACAAAGGCTGGTTAGATCAGCCTATAGACAGCTTCCTGCAGATGCACAAGATACTCTAATGAGGAATCATTTTATTGATAGGATCAGACCAGACATTAAAAGATTTCTTCTCCTAATGGACCCAAAGGACTTCCAAACTGCCAAAAGGAACGCAATTCAGATTGAGACCCACAACGTTGAATTAGAAAAAGATGATGAAGATACCAGCGCAGGTGAGAAACGTAAGGGAGAGAAGAAACAGAGAGTCCTGGCAACTCATGATGAGTCAGATGATATGAAAACTATGTTGGCAGAGATTTTGAAGGAGTTAAGATCACCCCAGGAAGTAAGAATGCCCATCTCAGAAAGAAACCAAAATTACAGGAGAGAACAATCAACTCGGCAAGGATGGCCACCACAGCCTTATAGTGGTAGAAGGTTCAATAACCCAGCAAGACCTCCATGGTCTAGCTCAAGGCAGAGAAATTGGCAATATCCCACTAGAGGAAGAGGGCAACCCCGGCCACAATTTAGAAGACAGGGACCACCATCAGGAAGATTAGTCTGCTATAAGTGTGGAAGATATGATCACACTGCAGTAATATGTCCACAAAATCGAGGTAGGACATTTGGAGGACAACAACCATTTTGGAGAACTCAATATGCCACTCCACGAGGTTATGAGCAAGAGGTTGTAGCAAGACCAACAGGTATTAGTGGGGCCATCAATGGAATGCGAAACCCTGTTGTGTACCAGTACCTGCCAGCCACATACCAAAATCAAACACAGAACCCAACATCATTTGCAACTCAGGAACGTGTATTCCTTGAAATGGACTCTCAGAATGAGGTCAATGTTTTGCAAGAGAACAAGGAAGATGAAACCAAGAAAGAGGAAGATGCCTTGAATGAAAACAAAGGAATAGAGGACCATGAATATCAAATGATTGCAGAAGACCAAAAATTACAAGGACCCACTACTAAAGAAAGGCCAATTGATGACCAGACTACAATTAAAAGCCAAGAAGATACCAAGACACAATCCCCTGCACCAACGCAGACCATTTTTGAAGAAAACTATCATGACAGAAATCAACTTCCACCTGAAGTATGTAAACAAAGTAAGCCAAATTCCTCTCATCATGTCCAAAAGCAGATGGACATGGTGGGCAAAGGCAAAAAGGTTGCCAAAATAGACCCATGGTATAGGGAGAAAATTGGGATTCTAAGGAAGAGAAAGCCATTTTGTTACAAATGCACCAAGTATGGGCATTTAGCCATTGGTTGCTCCAAGAACTGGTATAGAATTTACAGAGTAAAACCAGACAAGCAAATGAAAGAAATTGAAAAGGGGACGCAGATAATAACCCCACACACAACCCAAAACATGGGGGAAGGATCACAGGAAAATCCATCTCAATTAGAAATTGCCAATGTGAATATGACTTTGCAAGAGAGACTGATCCCGGATGTAAGTGTGACCATTGATGCAGACCAACTGAGACAGGAACACTCTGAAATGGACTGCAACATGACAGAAAACATAGAGGCAACAAATAAACAACTGACAAAGATTGATAACCACCTAGAAAATGATATTACATCACAAACAGAAAAATCTATGGAATGTGATGACCAACCATATGGATCAAAAAGTGCATATGGCATTAGTACAGAATCAGATGACACCACAATTAATGAACTGTGTGGAAGAAATGAGGAAATGGCTATTGATTCACAATACATCAACTGGATTTTGCCAATTCAGTATGATTTACCAGCCAAGCTACCACAGCATGTGAAATGCAAGATGCTCAAACTAAGCTGTAATGGGACAAAGATCATATGGGGAATAAACAAGGAAGTTGATCTCATGGACCATCTTCCAGAGAATGATCACTACAAGATTTCCCTCCAACATAATAACAACATTGAAGAATTGCTCCAAAATAGAAGGACTAAAAGAGCACAAAGAAGGAAGTTAGAACTCAGTGGAGAACTAGAACCAATCATGAAACGATTTATGCCAGATGAGCAAAAGGAAATCGAATGCCAGCAGAATGTAGAAAATAGAAGGTACAAATGTGCCTACTGCATTGTGCTGCAGGGACCAGGTAGCACCTCCATTACTGGATTCAACCAAGTAACGGAACTCAAAAGGCATGTTCCACAATGTAGAAGGAAGTATTTAAATCAAATGGAACATAATGGAACATCTGTAGATTGGGACCAGTGTCCACACACTTATCGACATATGGTTCCCCGAATTGAACTAAAGATGCATGCAGAATTGTTGTGTGATAAAAGGGAATTCAGCATTCAATTGGAATCAATGATGCAGGAATGTGAATTAGAAAGTCAACAAATAAAGCAGCCCCTTGAGACAGCACAAGAAAAAGTCCAATTAGGGGAACAGAAGAAAAAGAGAACCCTTGAAAAAGATGTAATGAGTAGCTCCACACGTTACATTCCCCAGCTATTGCTTGGAGGGGAAAAAGTACTACCCCAAATAAAAGAAGAAACACTGAACGAGAGATGCCATAGACTACTACAATATCTACCAGGACTTCCTAATATAGAAAGTTGGACTGAGCCAATGAAACAACATCCATATCAGACTGATGCTTGGCATCAGCCATTACCTTATGATACACTACAGAATAGTAGGTGCACTCATTATTCGGCATCACATCCTGATGGACAGATTGCATCTCAGTTTAATGCACTTCCATTAGAACTTGAAAATTGCATACCAGGAAGATTTTATGCAAATGATGCAACTCAAATGGATGACAGCTCTCTTAGGACTCCACCTCATACTACAGCAG
>JAAEPI010000403.1 GCA_024232835.1 Cytophagales bacterium | reverse complement strand
TCGTGTGTTTTCTGTTGGTAAAATCTTGAACCGATCTTTAGATATATGGATAATCCTGTGTAATCTGATTAGTCCTTTTTGTAGTGTGTAACAGTGGCGGTGGTTTTTTTGTAAAGTAAAATCTGAACTATAACTGCTTGAAATGTTGATTGGGATTGGAGCCTCTTCTCTGCTATCATTGGCTATTCCATTTGAGCCAATTAGCATTCTTGATCATAGCGGTGGCAGTGGATTATCGATTTTAATCTACTTATGGTCACACCAAAATGATTTCGGAATCGTCCTTGATCATTGCAAAAATCTCCGGCATATTCTAATCAAAGGGAGGCCATGTGATGAATTTCTTGTGTCTCTAGCTACTCACAAAGGTAGCTACGACCTACATCACGTGGAAATTCAGGATGCCAGCAATTTATCACCTCGCGCTTGGTCACAATTTTTCGGTCAGGACATCCTACAAACGAAAACTAAACCGGAAATACAGCTGCGAAATTTAACGTTGATCAAGGGCCCAATCACATACGACATCCCGTACAAGAAAATGGTACAACATGC
>JAAEPI010000402.1 GCA_024232835.1 Cytophagales bacterium | reverse complement strand
TAGATACTGTGCATCTCAGGAAATGCTTTAACCACCTTCTAAGCCAAATGAGGCTTCCTCCTCTTCACCAGCCCAATCGTCATCTTCGTGTATTTCCTTTATAACCAACTTCCAGAGATGTTTCCTTAATTCATTTTTAAAGGCAGAGGTCCCACTGATTTGACGGATTTCTAAAGGCAAATCATTCCATATTGTGTGTGTGCGGAAAAAGAACGATTTATTTAAATGTGTACCCGCTACGCTTAATGTTGCTATATTATGGATAAGACTAAGACTATCTAGATGTGATGAACGGAGCCTAGAGTTACCACTAAAAAAGGAAAGGTAGTTTGGGAGTTTAATGGGAATCAAGTTATAAATAATTTTGTGCATTAGTATCAAGTCATTGAGTATGAAACGATCAGCAATGGGAAGAAGGTCAACCTGTTTACATTTCCTGAGATACACAGAACGACTACCATAGCTCACATTATTTTCATAGTGTATCCACTTCAGGCACTTCTTTTGGAAACTTTCAAATTTTTCAAGCAGCGTTTTACCATTTGGCCTCCAGATAGGCGAGCAGTGTTCAAACTGACTCCTTATAAGAGTTAGGTAAAGGATTTTTGGCGCCTGCTATCATTAACAAAGTGACAAGTACGTTTAGTTAATCCAAACTGTTGATTGGCTTTTG
>JAAEPI010000401.1 GCA_024232835.1 Cytophagales bacterium | reverse complement strand
TTTCAGCTTTAGAAAGAAGGCTATTATCATGAGCTTTAAAATGAATATCGCTTAAATGTAGGATTCCTAACTTCATTATTTTTAAGGTCTAGATGACAATAATTTTAAAATGATCGCATAAAGTTAATTGATTTCACAAAACCGCTCTAAGATATAAATACCCTTTATGACATTAAATCTCTTGAAAATTAGCTCACTTGACAATACCCACCTTTAAGTATTTCTTTGTCAAGAGTTCAGTCATTCCACCACCTCCCATCTTCTGCCTAAAATGCCAAAAGCATGCTCCACCCCACCCCATTAAAAACTCGCAGCTCTTCCATCTGGCTATAGCCACTAAATTGTGGCTCAGGTATTTGACCTTAATTAATTTCATTTCCCTCCACAATCCCAATCCCCTCCTCACCCAACCCATACAGTTTCACAACCATATAAATCGTTAGCACCTCCCAACTCACACCACCCCGATCCTTCTCAATTCCCAGAAGCACTTTGCTGTCGCCTGAATATCTGCTGCGGCATCATGGGCTTCATCAAATCCACGCCTAAATAGTTTGTAATGCAACTCTGACAGGCTTGGCCATTTGTTCAAGTCGGTGACCGGAGCTTTCCAGTTTCGAGGTAGTCCAGTGGTTTCAGTATCGAAAAACAGGTACATAGCAGCTAAGTGATTTTAATCAAGCCAATCCTCCAAGCTATATATTTCAATAGTCTCCTTCGGATTCACATTAAAGATAACGAATTGATACGAATACTGTCTGTGTTTCGTATGGGCAATCAGTCCAGATAGATATATCTGATATCAAAATTAGACATGGTAATATCGAATAGTAGCAAGTTAGAATTTTGACTCAGATTAGTGGGTGCCACACAATGAATCCATCGAAATTTTATGAGACCCAAGGTATTAATCTCTTGTACGACGAGATACGGAATCATTCTTTTCTGAATTTGTCGAGATTACCATTTATCACAGAATTTGCCATTCATCACAAAATCACCTCTTCGATAATGGTGTGTCGTTTAGCAGTTTGTTAAGCATACAATCAAAACCATATATTATCATGACAACAAAAAACAACTTCAGAGGTCTGCTTGCAACAGCATTTATGACTCTTCTGATTCTGGGTGTAAGTGCCCAAAGCGTAACGACACCTCGTGCGGCAAGTCCGGCGAGTGAATTTTCGCAAACCATCGGTATTTCTAAAGTAACGATCAACTATTCAAGACCGAGAGTTACCTTGAGAGGAACAGATCGGAGCGGAACCATTTGGGGAACACAAATTCCTTGGGGAATGGGAGCCACAAGCTTTGTTGATGGGAGAAACATTCCATGGCGAGCTGGGGCAAATGAAAACACAGTCATAACTTTTTCCGATAACGTGAAAATTGAAGGAAAAGAGTTGGCAGCCGGATCTTATGGCCTGCACATGATTGCCTTTGAAGATGGGAAGGCAACAATTATCTTTTCTACAAACACCTCCTCTTGGGGGAGCTTCTACTATGATGCAACAGAAGATGCGCTTCGGGTAGATGTACAGTCACAAGAAACTGCGCATACTGAGGTATTGACATATGATGCAATTGCAATGGATAACAACAGTGCAACGATTGCCTTAAAGTGGGAGAAGAAGGCGATCCCTTTCAAAGTAGAGTATGACGTGAACGAAATTGTACTAGCCAATTTTCGTGATGAGTTAAGATCAGTTGCTGGTTTCGGGTGGCAGGGACTGAACCAAGCTGCTCAGTTCTGCGCCCGAAATAACATCAACCAAGAAGAGGCATTGGTTTGGGTAAATGCTTCAATTGCCAATGCCAAGAATTTTAACAATTTGGCAACCAGATCAACTTTGTTAACTCAATTAGGTAAAGCAGATGAAGCACTAGCAGCAATCAACGAGTCTGTGGCTCTAGCGAATGTTGGTCAACTAAATTTTCTAGGATACCAGCAACTGGGGCTGAAGAATTATGACAAAGCAATTGAATTTTTCACGATTAATACTGAGAGAAATCCTACAAACGCTAATGTATTCGACAGTTTGGGTGAAGCCTACAAAACAAAAGGTGACCATGAGAATGCAACTACCAATTTTAAAAAGTCATTGTCTCTCAATCCAGCAGCTAACGTGAAAGCTAATTCCATCAAACTTTTGAAAGACATGGGTGTGGATACAAGTGAGTACGAGGATTAGAATAAATTTTTCACAATTTTTAAAAGGATCGGCTGATAGTCGATCTTTTTTTTAGCTTAAATGCCCTACCTGATTGAATTTATCAACAGCAAACACTCCATCAGAAAATCCTAATTTATAATAACAACAATTCTGATGATCAAATCCATCCATGAACTGCAGTGGATAATTTAAGAGCCAACATATCAAAATGCGAATGGCTCGACCGTGCATACTTATAAGCAATGTTTCACCTTCATTATTCAGCACCTCATTCATGGCCAACTTCTGTCTCTCCATCACTTCTATTGGACTTTCGCCTCCTCCAACACTTTCGCTCAATTTTCCATCACGCCAAGCTCGAACTGTTTTCAGATACAAATTCTCTGAATCAGGAGTAGGCAGCACGCCTTCTTGATCACCCCAACTTATTTCATCAAATCCTTCCATCGCTTCCTTGGGTGAGTCAAAATGAAGAACTGTTTCTCGTGTTCTTACTAGCGACGAAGTATAGATTGAATCAAACTGGACATTCTTTAGTGCCTCATAAACTTGCTTAGCTTGCTTGCGTCCTTTCTCGTTCAAAGAAGCATCAATGCCTCTACCTTGAACCATTCCACGTTTGTTGAAGTCAGTTTCGCCATGACGCAGAAGATAAATCGTTTTGTTTTTCAAAGGCTTTTGAAGTTGGTTTGCAATAGTAATGAGTAAAGAAAGAATTTTTCCTGAACACGTCCAATTAGAAGTCCTCAATGAATTGAGCAAGGGCTGCATGGTCGAACATCTTGGTATCGAATTCACAGAGATTGGGGAGGACTATATAGAAGCAAAAATGCCAGTAGATAACCGCACAACACAAGCATTAGGCATGCTTCATGGAGGTGCTTCGGTCACGTTGGCTGAAACAATGGGAAGTGTTGCCGCCACGTTGCTACTTGATTTATCGAAACAACATGCCGTAGGTTTGGAGATTAATGCCAACCATCTAGGTGGGATTAAGGAGGGGTATGTGATAGGAAGAGTAACACCTATTCATGTGGGACGATCCACTCATGTTTGGGGTATCGATATCAGAAATGAGGAAGGACAAAAGATAGCAATTAGTCGAATTACCATGGCCATTCTAAACAACCAATGACCGGACAACTTGCAGAAATATCAACTAGTAACTTGGTCGAAAGACTTGAGGGAAGTGAGTATAGTTTTGCCTCCTGGCGACTCCCTAATCAACAAAATAAACAGCTTATCGTTTGCCTTGAGGATGTGAAACAAACGAATGGTTCTTTGAATGAACTTTCTGCTGGATTCTTAATCAATTCATTTGATGATCACCATCCACCACGGCCCTATCATATAAAAGCTGACTTGATCTTTTCTGAAAATGAATCAAAAAACAGCTCGGTCGTAAATGCAGAACTTATCGATAAATTTCTTGCTGATCTAAAAAAAGAACCGGTTATCTCCCCTGATAAAGCACCAGCTCAGCAAACTATTATTGGGGATACTTTTTTTGAGTCTACCGTTGAAAGTGCCGTTCGAAAAATCCAGTTGGGTCAATTTGAGAAAGTCGTATTGTCTCGGTTTGAAGACTTGAAGTTACCAACAGATTTCTCAGCTGCTGATTTTTTCGATCAGGTCTGTGAGGCGTATCCAAATGCTTTTTGCAGCCTAGTGCATATTCCCGGAAAAGGGCTTTGGATAGGTGCAAGTCCTGAATTATTAATATCACAAGATCCGCTAGAGTTCAAAACGATTTCACTTGCCGGAACTAAAAAACTAGAAGCAGATGACCAACTTTCAGAAATTGCCTGGACACAAAAGGAAATCGAAGAGCAGGCTCTTGTTAGTAGATATATCATTAATTGTTTCAAGAAAATTCGTCTTCGCGAATTTGATGAGCATGGACCAAAAACGATCAAAGCTGGAAATCTGGCTCATTTGAAAACCGAATATATTGTCAATCTTGAGGAGGTTAAAATACCAGATTTGGCTGATCAAATGATTAAACTTTTGCATCCTACATCTGCAGTTTGTGGCATGCCGCTAGATGATTCAATAAAGTTCATTCACGAAGTTGAAGATTTCCAACGTGAATTTTATGCTGGATTTCTTGGCCCGGTAAATTTTAATGACTCAACAGATTTATTCGTTAATCTTCGCTGTATGAAAGTTGAAGGTAAGGTTGCCAGATTGTTTGCTGGAGCTGGGATCACAGAGAATTCTCATCCCTCCAAGGAGCTGGTAGAAACAGATCTAAAGCTGGCTACAATGAAGAACTTAATCTGATAGCATGCTTCATCAGGCTGTATTCAACACTTCTGAAATCTGCCATGAAGCTGGAGTACATCATGCGGTGATGTCGCCTGGTTCTAGAAATGCCCCTTTGATCGTATCATTTGCCAGAAACGAGAAAATCAAAAAATGGATAATTCCTGATGAACGATCTGCCGGATTTATCGCCTTGGGCATTGCTCAAAAAACAAAGGAACCGGTCGTTCTTTGCTGTACTTCTGGAACTGCTCTATTAAATTATGCGCCTGCAGTAGCAGAGGCGTATTATCGCGAAATCCCATTAATCGTCCTATCAGCAGATCGACCTCCTGAGCTCATCGACCAGAGAGATGGACAAACGATTCGACAATTTGAGGCATTAAAAAATCATGTGAAGTTTTCTGAACAGCTCCCTGTAATTGAGACATCAGAAGATGCTGAAAATTATACCTCAGACTTGATCAGCGTACTTCGGCAGGCGACAAGTCTTCCAGCGGGTCCTGTCCATATTAACATACCATTCAGGGAGCCATTTTACCCAGACAAAGAACAAAGTCTAACTTTCAATGCTCTCGATTTCCAAATTGACAAATCTGCTCGCGCTGAAATTCAGTTTCCAGAAAACAGCTATTCCAAAATTCTTATTGTAATTGGTCAGCAGCCTTATGAAAAAGTGCTTAGCCAAGAATTGAACAGGTTGGTTGATCGTATTCCAATTCTACAATCACCATTGAATAACCTTGACATCCCGGGAATCAGACATCCCGATGTGTTCATTGATGATCAGCAGCAACTTCAGCCCGAGTTACTCATAACATCAGGGCTATCCGTGTTATCAAAAAGGTTAAGAAATTTTATTCGGAAAAATAAACCGATTGAACATTGGCACTTCGATCCAGCAGGAGTTGAGGTTGATACTTTTCAAACGAACCCTAAGATTATTAAAGCTCCCTTAGTTGATTTTCTTAATCAATATTCCTTCCCTCCGTCCTCCAATGATTTTGTTGAAAAATGGAAAGTGTTGGACAAGAAAGCTGAAAAGGTGCTGAATTCTTTCACATTTGAGGGGTTTTCCGAGATGGCCGCCTTCAACCATGTGCTAAAATCTCTTCCGGCAGATATAGATCTCCATTTGAGTAATTCCATGCCCGTACGTTTTGCTGAAATATTTGGTGTCAGCAAAGGTATTAATGTCAATTCCAACAGAGGAACAAGCGGGATTGAAGGAGTAACATCAACAGCCCTTGGCAATAGCCTTGTCAGTGATAGTTTGAATGTACTACTCATTGGTGATATGTCCTTTTTGTATGATCGCAACGCATTCTTCCACAACCATTCGTACTCCAATCTTCGCATTATTATTTTTAATAATTCTGGAGGTGGTATTTTTCGATTGATTGATGGGCCATCTGAACTTCCCGAGTTAGAAGAGTATTTTGAGACTCGACATAATCGATCTGCACGATATATCTGCAAAGAATATTCTATTGACTATTCCGATTGTAGTAACTTGGATGAATTATCGAAAGCACTGGAAGAATTCTATAAAGAATCAGACTATCCTAAGTTGTTAGAAGTGTTTACAAATCCGAATATCAATGAAAAAGATTACGCTCGAATGCTTAAGAAAATAAGACATGCAACATAAAGAAATATTCAGTGAGGAACCTGAACCTCATTTGGCAAGGAGAAAGGCAATTTTAAAGGAATTCCCAAATGTTCGTTCGCTTTTCGTGCTTGATAAAAACATGAAGTACGTAACATTTCTCTTGGTGATAGTGCAATTGACCATTCCACTCTTTTTGCCACAAAATATTTGGGTTTTTCTATTCGTCACCTACTTTGTTGGTGCCACAATTGCCCATGCACTTTTCTTGTCCATTCATGAAATAACTCACGATGTTGCATTTAAGAAAACAAGTTGGAATAACTGTCTAGCTATTTTCGCCAACCTTCCATTGGTCTTCCCCATTGCTATGGCATTTAAAATCTATCATGCCAAACATCACTGGGAACAGGGTTCTATTGGAAATGATGTCGATCTCCCTTCAAAATTGGAGCGAAAAATTTTTCGCGGATACATTGGTAAAATAATCTGGATGATCAATCAAATTATTTTCTATGCCGTCCGTCCATTATTGATTCTTCCTTTAAAACTTGATAAATGGAACATAGCAAATTTTATAGTTCAGCTTGTTTTCATGGTCGGATATTTCTATCTAACCTCATGGTTCGGTCTTATCTATCTTTCTGGGTCACTCTTTATTGTTGGAGGACTGCATCCAACATCTGGTCATTTCATAGCAGAGCATTATATCGTCAAGGAAGATCAGGAAACGTATTCGTACTACGGATGGTTGAATAAACTCACCTTCAATGTGGGCTACCACAACGAACATCATGATTTTCCCAGCATCCCAGGATCACAGCTACCGAAGGTTAGAGAAATGGCCGGGAAATACTATAATAATCTTTACATTCAAAAATCATGGGTACTGGCAAAATGGAAATTTCTAATCAACCCTGCCCTTTCGCTGTATTCAAGAGTTCGTCGTAAGTAATATCGAAAAAAAATCCCGACTCTCGTCGGGATTCTTAAAGGGTTAGCACCCTTCACCACTTAACACTACTTTGTCTTTATCTATTTCGTATGTCCAGTCAAACGTAATAGAAATTATTTGGATGACTTCTTCCAAACTTTTTTGTTTGAATTTAGCTGTCAGCCGACAGTTGTTGAGATTTTCTGGTAAGTCTAATTGAGCTCCATAGACATCTTCAAGAATTCGAATAACCTCAGTTGACTTTGCTCGTTCGAACGTTAAAGCACCATCCTTCCATGCAAGGAAATTTTGGTTGTCATTTTTCCTTTTAACAATTCCCTGCAAGTGATTTCCGATGACACCCATTTCTCCAGGTTCAAGATTCACCGACATACTATTTTTAGCTGGGTCATTTGTGGAGAATACCACTAGTCCAGTTTCAACGCAAACCTCTGTATATCCAGCATTTTTGTCAACCAAAAAACTTGTCCCAAGTACACGAACTGTTGCATCATCAGTGACTACAAAAAACGGTCGACTTTCATCTCTAACAACATCAAAAAAAGCCTTGCCTGTAAGAGATACTCTTCGCTCATCAGATGAAAAATCAATTGCATCTAAAGTCGCTCCCTCCTTTAAGGTCACCACTGTACCATCCGGAAGTGTTTTTATTTCACCGGTAAAGACAGTATTTTCAACAACTGGATCGGATTCATTAAAGTACCAAAGCGAGCCTAAAAGGCCAATCAAAATTATTGCTGCAGCATATTTCAAATAAGATGGCCAAAGAACAATTTTAGTCTCCTTGTTATCGAGTATTTCGGATAATATCGCATCATTACTAGCTCCTGGCTGTTCAGTAGCCAACCATGTCGTTTTCATTTCTATGAATGCATGTGCATTCTCTAAGCTTTCACTTCGCCATCTATTAATTTCTAGTTTCTCCTCGTCCCTAGCTTCTCCGGCAAAGTACTTACATATGAGTTCCTCCATTTTTTGAATCTCGTTCAATTGGTAAACAAAGTTTACAAAAAAATCCCTTACTTATTAATATTATAATTTATCACTTTCTGGATCATAGTTTTCCGGTAGTAAATCTCCCAACCTTTCCCAATACCAATAGCCAAACGTTGATACCCCAGGAAGCTCCATACGACCATTATTTTTCAGAACAACTTCCCCTTTATTCAAACTAAGAAGAGAGTGTTGTCGGCGTGTCGAAGCACTAACATCGAAAAATTGCTGCACATAGGTTTCCTCGGGTCTTTTTTTATGGGTTACTAATAAAAACCCGTCGAAATTTAGCAAATATTTCTGATCATTTAAGCTCTTAATAATTTGATTTGTCTCGACTTTTGATCCCTTTGCAATATTTACTTTACTCAGATTATCGGTCTTCAAAATCATCATTCTGAAATTTTCCTTTTTCAACTGATCATTCACCAAAGCCCTTCTGAAATGTAAAAACGAGCCATAATAAACTTGCTTCCGATTTCTTAACCATTTTCTTTTTTGACGTTCTGATTCAGGTTTTAGGTCTCGAAATCTTGCCCTTCCATAAAAATCGGTAATCGATCCCGTTTTTTGGAATCGATCGAAGTAATAAACAATTTCATAGCCTAAGTCTTTATTCAAAATTTTCAATGGCTCTAGTGAAAAGACTTCTAGTTTGTCATTATTCGGGTCATATATAAAATCCAAAACTTGCGGGTTTTCAATTTCACAATTCACTGCTGTTTTTGTTCTCCCAAGAAATTCATTTCTGAAAATTCTTAAATATCGTCTCCTCTCTACTGGGCCAATTAATCGTTTAGATACAATTTCGATGCTATCAAGAAGAAATGACTTGAAAGAAAGTTCTGAATTTATCGTGCTGGTGCCATTCATAAATAGCTCCGTGTTTTGGGAATCCATGAAATATGATAAATGGGAAAAAATGATTTCATAAGATCCAAATGGTACATCGTCAATTCTATAATATCCATTTAGATCACTAACTCCTCCCAAATTAGTTCCAGACAAAAACACGTTGACCCCAGGTATGGGTTTTTTATCCAAGCCATCAAGAACTCTTCCCGAAATTGTAAAAACATTTTTTATTGGTACAATGCCAACAGATAGAACTTCTCTAATTGTGAGAATAATTTGATCTTCAAATACTTGATGCTGCAGACCTGTGCCAACCAGTAGATTATTTAGGAATTCATCGATCGAAACGTCTGTCGCCCTCATTGTGAATTTGCTTCCATCTGAAACTATGTCGGAATTATAAGAAAAGAAATTTCCTGTGTTGCTTGTTACTAGATCGAGAACCTCATCCAATGTTAAATCTTCAAACTGAATGGAAAAAGCCTTGGATTGACCGAATAAACCAATCGATAACAAAAGTATACTACCGACCAGTAGATGTCTCATCTTGTCTTTAGATGTACTAATTTTTCACGTAGAACTCTCAATGCCTTACCCATTTGTACCTCAACCGTTTTTACTGATATCCCGAGATGATCTGCGATTTCTTGATATTTAAGACCATCTAATCTACTCATTTTAAATATCTCGCTGCAACGAGGTGGCAAATTATCAATCTCATCCAAAATTTCTTTCCTCATTTTTTCAGGATCACTGCTCTCCCAACTTAGTTCAGAGCTATTCTCCATATGGTACATCACATGTTGCTTATACGCGTCTTTAACTTTTTGGTGTTTTATATGATTGAGACAGGTATTGTGAACTGATCGATAGAGGTAACTTTTTATGGCAGAATCTGGTGCTAACTCTGAGCATTTATCCCAAAATTTCACAAAAACGTCCTGCACTATTTCCTCCGCATCCTCACGATCATCTAAAAACCGAAGAGCATACGAAGTGAGAACTCCAAAATGTTCATTAAATACTAATGAAAAGGCCTCCTTATCTTTGTTTCGTAATCTACTGACTAAAATTTGCTCGTTTTCCAACCCTCTGTTTTATGAAATTGATTTTTTCAAATGCAATCTTCGAAGTTGAAGATTTATTAATGGGAAAAATTAACCAAAAAATAATCGCTGAGCAGGATAGATACGTCTTAAACTTTATCAAGCGATGGCCAACTGGTAAGCCTTGTTATGAATTCCACACTTCTGGATCCACTGGTTTACCACGAACAATAGAGTTATCAAAAGAGCAGCTTACCTATAGTGCACAGCAAACATTAAAATATTTATTTGAAAAAAGTACACCGCAAAAACTTTTGCTCTGTCTCGATCCAAGATTTATTGGTGGAACCCAGGTTATAACAAGGGCCCTCATATCCAATGCCGATTTGAGAATTATTCCGCAATCAGCCAATCCCATAAAAGAATTGAATGAACCAATGGATCTAGCCTCTCTGGTTCCGATGCAAATAGAAACTATCCTTTCAGAAAGCCCTGATAAGTTTGCGATGTTAAAGCATGTTCTTATCGGCGGGGCAGAATTGAAACAAAATTTGATTCAGGAACTGTCCAAAATAAATACCACAAAATTTTATCAAACGTATGGTATGACTGAGACCGCTTCGCATATTGCAATAAAGCCCATTAATGAAGATTTATTTAGACCCCTTGGAAATCTGCAATTGACTTTGGATAATCGTGGCTGTTTGAAAATAAAAGGGACCGTCACTAATGCCAAATGGGTTCAAACCAATGATATTATAAATGAGGAAACGAATGGATTTAGATGGCTAGGACGAGCCGATTGGGTGATTAATAGTGGCGGTATAAAAATATCACCGGAGAATATTGAAAGAAAAATCAATAAGCGCTGGCCGAGTCATACAGTAATTGTTTCTTCCATTTCTGACGATCGTCTGGGCGAAAAAATTGTGCTGATTACAAACAATCCAATCCTTAAAGAAATTGAATCTGTTTCATTCCTTTCAAGATATGAAAGGCCTAAGAATGAATACATTTTACGAGAATGGCCAAGAAATGAAGGAGGGAAAATAGATAGAAAGGAACTTCAACACTGGGTAAGGAATCAGCACGACAAACCAGCCTAAAGCTGATATCTTAGGTTGCAAAGACGGCTTATTTGCTGTAGGTTGTGTTTGAATTTACCAAAACTTTAAACCAAACTACAAAATGAAAAGCTTAGGATTTGTTGGCAAATTGATTTTTGCTCTTGTAATGGCCTTTTTTGGGATCAATCACTTAATGAAGGCCGAAATGATGGCTGGGATGGTTCCAGACTACATGCCTGCGGCAGTTGTCATCGTCTATTTGACGGGTGTGGCACTCATTGCAGCGGCTGTCGCCCTGCTGATTGGAAAGAAGGCACAACTCGCAATGACGCTTCTCGGAGTGATGCTTTTATTAATTGCATTAATGATTCATCTTCCTGGAGGTGAAGCGTCCATGCCAATGCTCCTCAAAGATCTTGGATTGGCTGGAGCCGCTTGGTTTATAAGTGCCCATGTGAAAGACTAATCTTCATTTAACTCAAGATCATCGGAGCAACTCACGAGGCATGAATTTGGAAGAATATTTCTTCATTCGATGCAAGCGTCGGGGAATAAAACCCACTGGGGGGATTTGAAAAAAGAGCCTCCTTGAATAAAGGAGGCTCTTTTTTTTCAAAACAACTCCCAGTCCCCACTTCTTCTAAAGTTCGATGCATCCAATTTTACTGATTCGCTATTCTGAAAATACTGAGCACTACTCACTTCAAACAACCTTTTCATAATCTTTGAATACTCAGCCCTCCTCGCTTCGCTCATATTTTCTTAACAAAAAAGCAGTAACCAAACCAGTAATGGCGCCAAACAAATGAGACTCATAGCTCACCCGCACATCCAAAGGAAAGACGGTATAAACGATCCCCCCATAGAACACAATTACGATTGCTGAGATCACCAGCGAGCGCATATTTCCTCTAAAAAAACCAAAGGAAATAAGAAAAAAGGCAACTCCGTAAACCACTCCACTTGCTCCAATATGATAAAAAGGGCGGCCAAGAAACCAAACGAGAATATTGGTGAAAAAATAGCACTGTAAGAATACTCTTATCGCAATATCTGGATAGAAATAGAATAGGATACCACCAAGAATTAAGAGTGGCAATGTGCTAGAAATCAAGTAATCAATCGTACCATGCACAAGAGGGGCCGTAAAGAATCCAATAAGCCCCGAAATCGTTAAAGGTTGGATACCTAGAAAACCAAAATCAGCCCCTAGATATCGCTCTATCCAAAGCACTAACCACATTAAAAAAACTACGCGTAAGGGAAAAACTAGAGAGCTTCGGAACACAAGGCTAAGTTGAAGAAATTGACGGAGAGAATTTGTGGTATTGTAAAATAAAAAAGCCATCCTGCTAAGCGAGATGGCCTCAAATAAATTTTAATGAGAACTAGAAAGTGGAAGGATTTTTAAGCATTTTCAGTTCCATCAGCTTGGCTTCTTCATAACTAACAGTCAGATAGCTCATAAGACCTCCAGAAGCTTCTGCTATCTTCTTGGAAAGGTCTTTCAGACTACCGTGCAGTTTTATGGCCCATGAGCGATCCACCTTTTTCAAAATGAAATTTAGTTTCCTGAGTTCACGAATAATGGCAGTAGTTCGTTCATCCACACCGGATGGTAGCTCATCAATTATTCTCTCAAATTCAGAATGAAAGTTGATTTCCTTGTAATATTCACTCAATTGTTCTCTTGATCTACTTTGACGATTGTTAGCAATGTCCACAGCCTCTCGTCTCTCATGTTTGTCAATTTCCCCATCTGCGCCCGCTATCAATATGGCCACATAGATAGGTGCCTTCATTACCACATCTATCTCATCTTCACGTAGTTTTTCTAATTCTTTTACCATGTTTCTGATTGATTCAATTTGAGCTTCGAAATTAAAAAATTATTCAGTAACCTCAGGCTGATTTTGAGACTTAAAAGTGAAGCGCATAACTACCGGTAAATGATCGGAAATTTGACCTGCCTCCTGTACAACTCTGGCGTCAATTTTTTCGATAAAATTATCATTGAACAATATAAAATCAATCATCTTACGTGGATCCATTGAATTGAATGTGTATGAATTCTTACTATCAGATTCATATTGCTCTTGATCAACAGCCGACGAAATATGGTCAGCACTTAGAATCGTCTCCATCACTTTATCAGATTCATCTACCCAGGGCGCCTGGCTATTAAAATCCCCAATAAGTATCACAGGCATCTCATTGGCATACGCTTCAAATAGTCCCTTGACTACATGCGCCTGTTGGGCGCGTGTTTTAGGGTAAAAAGCCTCCAAATGGACATTCATAACTTTCACAGCAGTGGCACCAATTCGAATTTCTGCGATCTGAACTAACCGATCCAAATAAAAAGCACTGTAGTAAAACGGGGCTTCTTTTGGTTTTTCCAAGATGACGCTTTCAATATTCTCAATTGGAAACTTAGAAAGTATCGCCTGGCCTGAATTCATTCTTCTGAAATGTAGATTGGGTGGCCAATAGGGAAATGGGACGTATCGTTTATCCCAATTCACCGAGGCATATCGTTGATGATAATTATGATATATTCCAAGTGAGTCCAACTGATTGTAGTTTTTTGACCTGTCACTATCAAAATCAATTTCTTGAAAACAAATGATGTCCGAATCTTCCACAAAGAGCAAATTTTTGGCACGTTCGAGGTTTAACTCAAACAACGAATCAGATCTCTTGATTGGAAGATTGTTTGTCATTCCGCTTAGGTAGCCAAGATTGTAGGTTATGACTGTAAGCGTGTCTTTCGGCTGGGATTTCTCCGAAAATGTGATTACTTGATTGTAGTCCTCAGAATCTAGCCATCCACTGCTCGCCCAGAAATAGAAGGCAATTACAAATACTAACATCAATCCAATTGCTAAGACAATCGTCTTTAGAAATTTTTTCATTCGGCAATTTCCAAAATTTCTTTCTCCCCCAGATACTTAGGCGATTTATTTAGAAGAAAAAGATCCGCCATTGCCAATGGTCTGGCAATTACCTCTCGTGCCAAAAGTTTGAAAAAGGGTCTACTCTCAAAATCTGCAGAATAGGCTTGTGCTTTGATGCCATAATGGCGTGCTATAAAAATCCCCCGATAGGCATGGAATTTTTGGGTGACTATGATGATGTCCTCTTGGTCAAAAACCTCCCTACATCTCACGATGGAATCTAGTGTTCTGAGCCCAGCATAGTCCATCGTAACGCTTTTCGAAGGAACTTCTAACTCCATCAAGGCATCCATCATGTCTTTGGGTTCGTTGTAATATCTGGTGCGATTATCTCCACTCACAATGATGTGCTTGACCATTCCTGCATGATACAAGTCCGCAGCGGCCTTCATTCTATCTTTGAAGAAAAGGTTTTCAGTTCCGTATCGGGTGGACTTACTAGTGCCGAGTACTAACGCAATCTTTGCCTCTTTCAGATCGGCTAATTCTTCTTTGACATGTTTTTTTGTATTACCAACGACGATTGCATTGGCCATCCCAATAAATAAGATCATGGCTAGAATTCCCCAACCAACCCATTTTATTCCTTTCTTAATCGAATTCATTGTTTTAATGCAAGAATTTTATCCGCCTCTCGCACAATTCGTTTATACCACTCAGCTGTCAAATCTTGTCTTTCCTCATCAGTTAACATCCAGTTTTCAGAATCGTTCTGAATGAGGGTGTTTAATATAATGGCAGCACTCACAGATAAGTTGTAACTCTCCGTAAACCCCTTCATTGGAATTTGAATTAAACCATCAGCGCCTTTTGAGGCTTCTTCACTAATGCCCGTTCCTTCTGTTCCAAAAACAATAGCAGTCTTTTCTCCTATATCGAGATCATTCAGACTTGCAGCCCCCTTCGCAAGAGAGGTTCCGTAAATTTTATAGCCAGCACTTCGCAAGTGGTCGTACGTGTTCTTAATATTATCAATACCTGATGCACCATCCTTGTGATGATAGAGGGTCAGCCACTTCGCTGCACCTTTTGTGATGTCTGGATTTACCTGATAATTATTCTGATTTTTGATGAAATGAATATCTTGAATTCCCATGCATTCGGCTGTTCGAAGCACTGCGCTAATGTTGTGAGGCTTATCGATATCCTCAAATACCAAGGTGATGTGTCGTGTGCGCCTTCTGGAAATCTCTTCAACGAGATTTTGCTTGTGCTCTGAGACAAAGGGCTTGAGAATAGCTATGATTTCCTCAGACTTCAAACTCATTCATCTTTCTTTCCAAACAAATTCAACTGATCATCTTCATCTTCTACCTCATTTTTTATTGCACTCTTCAATGCTTCCAAATCTGAAGGAGTGGGATTAATCTCGGGTTCCTCTAGATCATCAGCTTTGGATTGTACCCCTGGAGCAGACTCTGGCTCTGGTAGAATAAGTTCAACTTTGATTACATTTTGTACTGGCAGCTTATTTCCAATTGCCTTCCATCCTTTGATGTCAATCAGATTAATGAGATCAAGTTTCTTACTTACATGTTTTCGTCCGTCCTTATAGGTGACATTTACATCCGCTTGAACACCTTTGGAAATAAACAGGAGCTTGGAACTTTTCGCTTCGGTCACAAACAAGAACCGCTTGCCTATAGAGTTCGTCTCAATTATAAATCGCTTAACGAAGCAGTTTTTCGATTCTCCATCATAATGGATAGCGTTGAACACCGCATCAGTCTCCAACTTGTAAATGCCCTTGATACTTCCAAAGTCATAATGATTAGTCAGTTCGAAACCGGTGGTCTCGTAGCTTCCCTCCTTGTAGAAAACAGCGATTTGGTCACCTGAATTGAAATTGCCAATAAGATCACCTCTTTCTTCTCGATTGAGTCTCCCAACAGTGGGATCATACCAAATGTCAACACCTCCCAATGTGGATTTGCCAGCTTCTTTGAGAACAACCTTTCGGACACCATATTTGGTCATCGTATTGCCACCAGCACTTCGCCCCTTGATCTCTAGCTCTGAAAAATCATACTCGAAGACCTTTTTCCGAGCCTTGCTTGCCTGCGTCAACGAAACAGTCACCGTCTCTGCTTCTCCATTCGGGTTAGCAGAAAAATACAGTGCTTTTGATCCCTTTTCTCCTTTGGTTAGGTCATACTCTCTATCTCTGGTAACAGAGAAGACTTGAAATCTCTTGGCGAAACTCTTTCCAGATTTTCCGTCCAAATAGATCATATTATACACCATGCGCTCATCGTTCTTTTTGAACACTCCGGCGTAAAGGATATTCTTCCCAACGAAGGTTTTATCTTGTATTCGAGTGACTACACACTTTCCGTCTTGGGTGAATGCGATGATGTCATCGATATCCGAGCACTCACTTATAAACTCATCTTTTTTCAATCCATAACCGACAAACCCATCGGCTCGATTGATATAGAGTTTTGAATTATTGGCAGCAACGACGGTAGCTTTTATTGTTTCAAAATTGGTGATCTCAGTTTTGCGCTCTTTCCCTTTACCATATTTATCCAAAAGATTCTGATAGTAATCAATGGCATATTCGGTGAGATTAGCCAGATGATGTTCTGTCTGGGTCAACTCTTCGTTCAATTTATTTACTAACTCATCGGCCTTGAAGGAATCAAATTTTGAAATTCGCTTGATCTTTATTTCCGTTAGGCGAACAATATCTTCCTCTGTGATCTTACGATAAAACTGTGGTTTGAAAGGCTCCAAGCCCTTATCGATCGTTTCTATTACTGCTTCCCAGGTTTCACACTCTTCAATGTCTCTATATATTCTATTTTCGATAAAAATCTTCTCCAGTGAACTGAATAAGATTTTTTCCATCAACTCTGCTTTTCTTATCTCCAATTCTCGCTTCAATAAATCCACAGTCTGATCCACAGACTGCTTCAATATTTCAGTAATGGTCAAGAATTGAGGTTTGTCATCGGAAATGACACATGCATTGGGAGAAATAGAAACCTCACAATCCGTGAAGGCATAGAGCGCATCCATGGTGATGTCAGGTGAAGTACCAGGGGCCAGAGAAATGGCTACTTCAATGTCCTTAGCAGTATTGTCCACTACTTGTTTAATCTTAATTTTGCCTTTGTCATTGGCCTTCACAATGGACTCGATCAAGGAAGTAGTGGTGGTGCCATACGGTATGTCCTTTATCAATAGTGTTTTGCTGTCCTCCTCGATAATGGTCGCCCGAACACGCACTTTCCCTCCCCGCTTTCCATCATTGTAATCGGTGACATCAATCTTGCCTCCTGTAAGGAAGTCAGGATAGAGCTTCACACGCTTGCCTTTTAAGATTGCAATAACTCCCTCCAATATTTCGATGAAATTGTGTGGTAGCATTTTGGTCGAGAGGCCAACAGCGATTCCCTCAACTCCCTGAGCAATTAATAATGGGAACTTAACCGGGAATGTAACGGGCTCTTTTTTACGCCCATCGTATGACAGTTGCCAATCGGTGGTCTGCGCATTATAAACTACATCCAAAGCAAATTTTGAAAGTCGAGCTTCAATATATCTCGCAGCAGCTGCAGCGTCCCCCGTTCTTACATCACCCCAGTTTCCCTGTTGATCAATAAGCAAGTCCTTTTGTCCTAGATTCACGATGGCATCAGAGATCGACGCATCTCCGTGCGGATGGAATTGCATGGTAGTGCCGATGATATTGGCCACTTTATTATATCGGCCATCATCAAGCTCCTTCATGGCGTGGAGTATCCGTCGTTGCACTGGTTTCATTCCATCGTTGATGGCTGGCACGGCCCGCTCCAGAATTACGTAGGATGCATAATCCAAAAACCAGTTTTCATACATCCCTGATATTGGGATCACATCATGTAATTCTTCTTCTTCGTTGTGTTCTTCGCCCATGACTAAACTCAATTAAAACTCGCCAAACCTCTATCATTTCCAATCTGACCCTGATACTCCCAATGTGCCTTTCGAATCAATCCTCTTACTCTATTCAGCTCTCTGTCTACCGTTTTAAAATTCAATGGATACCACATGGAAGTTTTGCATCTTATTACACCACCATGTAGCTGCTTATTGAAGAAATTGAATTGATAAATTCCATCTAGACTTACAATTTCCACATCTCTTATTTCATGAAACGGAATTTGTTCTTCCACGTCGTTTTCAATTATGTAAAGATTTTCGTCATCATAGGAAAGATCTTTAAGTCGACTTAGGTTATTTGTAAAGCTGGGATACCAAAAGTATACCATGAGCAATACGAATAACGAACCAATAAGAATTCCTAACCACTCATTCTGCAGGATGAAACTTCCCGTATACAACAAGAAATAGGCTAATAATAAGGAAATTAAAATCGTCTTATATAGCCGAATGGATTTGACAGATATGGAGCGCGTTCGTTGCATTATACTTCTTCTCCTTCCACCAAATCCTTTTCCACTTTCAATTTATCAATAATAAACTGCTGTCGATCAGGGGTGTTTTTGCCCATGTAGAATCCCAGCAGGTCATTGATTTTAGTGTCTTTCTGGAGGATCACAGGTTCTAACTTTATATCGTCTCCTATGAAACCACCAAATTCATTTGGTGATATCTCTCCCAGACCTTTGAAACGAGTGATCTCTGGTTTGCTTCCTAGTTTCTCGACAGCAGCTTGTTTCTCGCTCTCTGAGTAGCAGTAGATCGTTTCTTTCTTATTTCTAACTCTGAAGAGTGGCGTTTCCAGAATAAAAACGTGATTGTTCCGTATCAGCTCTGGGAAGAACTGTAGAAAGTAGGTCAGCAGTAGCAACCGGATGTGCATGCCGTCCACATCTGCATCGGTAGCAATTACTATCTTTCGATATCGTAATCCTTCAATGCCATCCTCGATGTTAAGGGCATGTTGAAGAAGATTGAATTCTTCATTTTCATACACCACCTTCTTGGTGTGTCCAAAGCAATTGAATGGCTTACCCCGAAGCGAAAAGACTGCTTGCGTTTTAACATCTCTTGATTTGGTAATGGAACCACTTGCTGAATCTCCCTCCGTGATGAAGACCATCGTGTTTTCCTTTTTGTCGTCATCCCCTTTCTTATCATTGAAATGGATTCGGCAATCTCGCAATTTTTTATTGTGCAGATTCGCTTTCTTCGCTCGTTCGTTTGCCAGCTTCTTGATGCCTGCTATTTCTTTTCTCTCACGTTCTGACTGTTGAATTCTCTTCAAAAGAGCATCAGCCGCACTGCTGTTCCTATGAAGATAATTGTCGAGCTCCTTCTTTAGAAAGTCATTCACAAATGTGCGCATAGTTGGCCCATCAGGACCTACATTCTGAGAGCCAAGTTTAGTCTTAGTTTGGCTTTCAAACACTGGCTCTTGAACGCGTACTGCTAGAGCGCCAACGATTGCTGCTCGGATATCCGCTGAGTCAAAGTTCTTTCCATAAAACTCACGAACCGTTTTTACAATCGCTTCTCTGAAAGCTGCCAAGTGTGTTCCTCCGTGCGTAGTATTTTGACCATTGACAAATGAATAATATTCTTCCCCGTACTGGTTAGCGTGTGTCAGGGCTACCTCGATATCCTCGCCTTTTAAGTGGATAATTGGGTACCTCAAACTTTCAGCATCAGTCTTTCTTTCGAGTAGATCTTTTAACCCATTTTCTGAATGGAATTTTTTTCCGTTTAGGTTGATGGTCAATCCAGCATTGAGGAAGGCGTAATTCCACATCAGATTTTCCAGATACTCCGGAATGAAATGATAATTTTTGAAAACTGAGCCATCCGGCTCGAAGATAATCTCCGTTCCATTTCGGTTATCCAGCTTCTGGATTTTGCTATCCACTTTGATTTCACCTTGTTCGAATTCAGCAATCTTTGTTTCACCGTCTCGGAAACTTTGAACCTTGAAGTGATTGCAAAGGGCATTGACCGCCTTGGTACCTACACCATTTAGTCCAACGGATTTTTGAAAAGCCCCAGAATCATATTTTCCACCTGTATTGATTTTGGATACACAATCCACCACTTTCCCCAACGGAATACCACGCCCATAATCTCGCACCTTTACTCTGTGATCTGTAACTCTGATTTCTATGGTCTTCCCATAGCCCATCATGTGCTCGTCAATACTGTTGTCCAGTATCTCTTTCACTAACACATATATCCCATCATCAGGAGCTGATCCATCGCCCAGCTTGCCAATGTACATGCCAGGGCGCATCCTGATATGCTCCTTCCAATCGAGGGACTTGATACTGTCCTCGTCATATAATACCTCTGCTTCTTCCATCTATCTCAAGAAAAGAAATTGATTGTTATTAATCGAAGGCTGAAATTAGCAAAAGAGATTCATTTGACCGAATAAGAAATCAGGGGGCACTAGAACGTGATTCTTGAACGATAAGAATGTATAATTCTGATTTAAAGCGGTTTATACCTTTTTTAATAAGGTAAATAAAAATGCAAAAATCCAAATAATAAGGAGTGCCGAGCTTAAATAGGTCAGGTAACCATAACTAGAAGAGTTCATTGCTGGTGCATTGTTAATTGTTCCCAAATATCCTATTAATAAGATGAACGAAAAATACAGTACAGATGGTAAAAGATGTATAATCGTTTTCTGGTAATAACCCATATTAGTCCGATCCGCCAGATATCGAAAGAAGTAGGTGATCAAGTTGAAAAAGATAAACAATCCAATACATGCATAGAAAAAGAACTCTCTCCCTACTCTACCAAACCCATCGATATTGATATTAATCGTCAGTGGTAAATAACCATAAGTCAGAAGAAGAATGGCCAGGAAGAAAAAGGCGAAGAAAACCCGAATGAACTTGGAGGCTTGTAGCATGGCGGCAAATGTAGATGAACTGAAGTTCTGCGTTGCGAGTTTGGAGATTGACTCTCTAAAGTTTAGAGCTACTTTAGAAATTCTTTCATACTATCCAATATTAAGACACACAATAAGGGACACTACCATCAATCCTTCTTGGTACCAACTTGTCCTTGCCTTTCTGAAAGTCAAAATCGTATCCATTCTACTCGAATCTAAGAGATTCTATTGGGTCAAGTTTGGAGGCCTTATATGCAGGCAATACACCGGACAACAGGCCTACCACCATGCCAATTCCGAAACCAGCGAATATCCATAGCCATGGAATTACAAAACCTGTACCTATAGCCATCGACACCAAATTCCCAATAATAATCCCTAGAATAATGCCCATGACTCCCCCCATCTGGCAAATAACCAGTGCCTCAATTAGAAACTGTTGTCTGATCAGCAATGGAGTAGCTCCAAGTGCCTTTCTCACGCCAATTTCCCTCGTACGTTCTGTAACAGAGACAAGCATAATATTCATTAAACCGATAGACGCACCTAAAAGTGTAATGATTCCAATAGCCAGGCCTCCTACTCTTAAATAATCCGTCATCTCACCCAATCGCTCTGCAAGGGACTTACTTTCCAATACATCGAATGAGCTTTCTTCGCCAGGCCTATCTTGTCGAATCGCCCTCATAAGACCTGTGGCAATACCCGTGGCTTTCTCCATTTGGGTCGGGTCTTTTAATGCTACTGCCAGCTCCGCTCTAAGTGATCTCCCTCCAGATAATGATCGAGCAGTCTCCATAGGAATTATCAGTGTTCGATCAATATTTGATGTCCCGCTTGCACCACCCTCCTCTTTGAGCAAGCCAATAATGCGGAATTTATTACCAAGGATGCTTATTTTCTGCCCCAATGGATCTTCATGCTCTTCGAACAAGTCCTCTATCACGTCATTTCCAACCAAGACTACATACGCACCATTCAAATTCTCAATTGGAGAAAAGGGACGTCCTTTTGAAATGTCGTAACCATCCACAACAAGATAATTCTCATCGCCACCACGTACAATCTGGTTAGGATTGGTCACCTTCGAACCATACTTTATCTCAGCACTTCCAGTCAGTCTTGTGTAAACACTCACCACTCCAGGGCCATCATACTTTTCCTTAAAAGTCAACAAATCCTGATAGGTAAGATTAGGAAATATTTTGGCTTGCTTCCCGTCTGTTGATCCTCTGTTCGTTCGTTTACTTTGAACATCAAAAGTGTTGGCTCCCAAATTAGAGAAACTACTGTTTATAGAATTCTGGATACCTTCAATCGCCGTAAGGATTCCTACCAGTGACATAATGCCAATGGCAATTATTGTAGCTGTAAGAAAAGTTCGAAGCTTGTTCGCTTTGATTGACTTAATCCCTTCCTTAATATTTTCGCGAATGTTCATGTCGTTTTTACTAGCTCATGCAAATTAAGAATAACACACGTAATTGATTCACGTTAGTTAGTCTATATTCACAATTATGCTACGAAAGATTTTTACACTGTTCTTGTTGTTAGGGGCTCTACACTCCCAAGCGGCTTATCTGATGATTCCGATGGATGAATCGCAAACAAACCATCTGAAAGCTTATGGGATTTCCTTTTGGATTCTTGCTAATGACGTAAAAATGGATTGGTTACTTAACTATCGTGGAGGCAGTTTTATGGTAAAGTACCTTCAGCGATTTGAAAATGAATGCATAATCAGGGGAGTTTCCTATGAGCTGATTTCTGATGCTGAAGCCAATCAGATCTTAGCAGGGATAGCCAGCCCATCATCTAATATGGATGCTATGAAATTGGAGAAATTTCCGAAAGTAGCTGTGTATTCTCCGAAGACTAAGCAGCCTTGGGACGATGCAGTTACGTTAGTGCTCACCTACGCCGAAATACCTTATGATGTGCTTTTTGATGATGAAATCATGAACGATTTTTTACCCAAGTACGACTGGCTCCACTTACATCATGAAGATTTCACGGGACAGTACGGAAAATTTTACCGAGCCTATCAGCATTTTCCATGGTACCAACAGCAGCAACGTGATTATGAGGAATCAGCACGGAATCATGGATTTTCCAAGGTCTCACATCATAAATTGGCAATCGTGAAAAAATTCAAAGCCTTTGTTGCCAGTGGGGGATTTCTCTTTGCCATGTGCTCAGCTACAGACACTTACGACATTGCTCTTGCGGCAGAAGGCTTGGATATTTGTGAGTCCATGTATGATGGAGACCCGGCGGATCCAACAGCACAGGGTAAGCTTGACTTTAACAAAACGATGGCTTTTACGGACTTCCGTCTAGTTAGAGATCCATACATGTACGAATATTCCAATATTGATACACAGGCAAACGAGCGTGGATTGACACAATCAACTGATTATTTTTCGTTGTTTCAATTTTCTGCCAAATGGGATCCCATCCCGACTATGCTCACTCAAAATCATGAAAAAATCATCAAGGGATTCATGGGACAAACAACGTCTTTCAAGAAGCAATTGATCAAATCAGATGTGGTGATTATGGGTGAAAACAGAACCATTGGGGAGGCCAAATACATCCATGGTGTGCTAGGTAAAGGCTTCTGGACATTCTATGGAGGGCATGACCCAGAAGACTACCAGCACTTCGTTAATGAGCAACCGACAGATCTGAACCTACATCCCAATTCAGCAGGATATAGGCTTATCTTGAACAACATTCTCTTTCCTGCGGCAAAGAAGAAAAAGCAGAAGACGTAGATACTAAATGCTTTAATTTAGCTTATTAGCTCTCAACAAATGATTCAAGTGCTTTGATTAGGGTGATTTTTTCTTTGGTCAATTTCTAACTATTAATACGCCCTCACTTCTGAACCTTTCATGAAATTTACAAAAGCACGATTAACTACACGATTACCACCAGGTGTTGGATAGTTCCCGGTAAAGTACCAATCTCCAAGGTGGTCAGGGCAAGCTTTGTGAAGATCATCTACCGTTTGATAAACTACTTCAAGTTCTGCCTTCATTCCTTTGGGTCTGACGATTTCTGTGATCTTTTTAGATACCTCGTCATATGTATAAGGAGCATACAGTTCTTTTACATAGTTCTCTTGAACCATCGATGAACCTGCTGCTAGGCATTTATCAAAAACGGTATCCAGAAGCCCCTCATTTCCCTCGTCCTTTAACAATGCTAAAACAGCTCGAAAGGCAAGAAAGTCTTTCATTTTGCTCATGTCTATTCCGTAACAATCTGGAAATCGAATTTGTGGTGCGGATGAAATAATTACAATTTTTTTGGGCTCCAATCGATCCAACAGGGTCAGAATACTTTTCTCGAGAGTTGTGCCCCTCACGATGCTGTCATCAATAACCACCAAATTGTCTATCCCTTTGTTAATTACCTCGTAAGTGGTGTCGTATATATGAGAAACCAGCTCATCTCGTTCATCGTCCTTCGTAATAAACGTTCGCAACTTGGCATCTTTTATAACTAACTTCTCCACACGTGGGCTGAAAGATAAAATTTCTTCTGAGGTGAACTTCCCTGGTTTGCCTTCAAGCAAAATCTCTTTCCTGAGGTTCACCAAATACCCTTCAATTCCATCCATCAATCCCAAGAATGATGTCTCTGCCGTATTTGGAATAAATGAAAAAACAGTATGCCTTAAATCTGAGTTAATCGCCCGCAATACTTGCGGAACCAGTTGATTACCTAACTTCTTTCTCTCTGCGTAGATATCTGGGTCGGTACCTCTAGAAAAATAAATTCTCTCAAAGCTGCACGATCTTCTCTCAGTTGGTTCGGTAAACTGTTCGTGACGGCACTCTCCATTCTTCTCAATAATCAAAGCATGTCCCGGAGCTATTTCTTCAATTTCCTTGTAATCGCAATCAGTCACAGTCTTGATCGCCTGCTTTTCCGATGCTACTATCACCACCTCATCATCCATGTAGTGATAAGCCGGACGAATACCAGCAGGGTCTCGTGCTACAAAAGCAGCACCATAACCTAACAACCCGGCTATTGAATAACCCCCGTCAAAATCACGGCAGGATTTCTCTAAAATTTGTTTTAAATCAAGCTCACTCTCTATTAACTCAGTGATTTCTTGATTAGGTATTTGGCCCTTGTATTTATCATAAATACGTTGATTTTCTTCATCAAGAAAATGTCCGACTTTCTCCATTACGGTGACTGTATCCACACGCTGCTTTGGGTGCTGACCCAGCTCAACGAGTATATCGAAGAGCTCATCTACGTTGGTCATATTGAAATTACCAGCCATGACCAGATTCCTGGAACGCCAATTATTTTGCCTTAAAAATGGGTGACAATTTTCGATGCTGTTCTTTCCGTGGGTTCCATATCTCAAATGTCCCAACCATAGCTCACCAGTAAATGCATTGTTTTCTTTTAGCCATTCAGCGTTATAAAAATGCTCGCCACCTGTTCGTTTCGCCATTTCATACTTGCTGTTAATCTTGGCAAAGATTTTCTCGAGCGGCTTTTCTTCAATAGATCTGTAGCGACTAATATATCTGTATCCTGGAGCCAAATCAAGTTTAATACTTGCAACTCCCACTCCGTCCTGTCCACGATTGTGTTGTTTCTGCATAAGTAGAAACATCTTTTTGGCCGCATACGTTGGGCCATATTTATCAATATAAAACTGTAGAGGTTTTCTTAAGCGAAGTAGCGCAATGCCACACTCATGTTTGATCGGGTCGCTCATCCACGGGGTTGTGAGCTTGCAAAGTTATGAAAGTGAGTGGAATTTATTTCAACAGATCCGATTCATCTTTAATGCTTTTCAATTTGCTCATTCATTTGTCATCCTACATTTATGATCAATGCATCCGGTCCCCTCTTGGGGTCAGCTCCCTCATGATTTGGGCTTCACTATCCAAAAAGTACTGCCACCGACTAGCGACATATTCCTCCGAACTGTAACTCCTGGCTAAGCTTATGAAATTCACATAATGCCCTGCTTCCGATATCATCAACTCATAATAGAAGGATTGAAGCTCCTGATCATCCAAATTCTTCCAAAGTAATTTGAAGCGTTCGCAACTCCTTGCTTCTATCAAGGCATTCATAAGAAGTTTTTCGATAAGCTGTTCATTCCTACTGCCCCCCTTTTTCAAAATTCCATTCAGCTGCATTACATATTCGTCTTTCCTTGGCTTGCCTAATCCAAATCCTCTTTTCTTTAATTCTTCCATCACCCGCTCAAAATGTCCCCATTCTTCTGCCACGATTGGAGTTAGCATTTCTACAAGCTCGGTCTTATCTGGAAATTGTACAATCAATGAAATACATGAAGAGGTCGCTTTTTGTTCGCAGTAGGCATGATCCACCAATATGTCTTCAAGTTGCTTCTCTGCAATATTTACCCAACGCGGATCCGTTGGCAGGTGTAGGCCGAGTACGGTTTTTTGTGGGTTCATATCAATCGAAAAATAACCATCTTACACCAAAGTCTGTGATTGCCTTTTGTCCTGGATAAAAGGGAGAAGCAAGATACCCATCATTAGATTGCTGATTGATATGTGTCCACTTTATGAACGTGGTGAGATTTCTTATTTTCATATTCACAAATATGTCCACTGCGAAGTAATTTCTAAGACGTATTTCATCCTGTAGATAGAATTGAGAAATCACAGGGTCGAAGGACTTGCCTCGAAACGATGATCGAAAATAAAAATCTGTTCCTACTTCGACTGGCACTGCATTTTCAAACCATAATCCCCGCCAAAAAAATCGACCATTGTATTGGACTGCCGGAACTTTAATGAATTTCTCTTCCTTTTTTGAAACACTATTTATGACCACCTCATTTTCAAAACGAAAAGCTTCGTTTTCATTCTTTCTAAACAATCCTCTTAAAAATTCAAAATTAATTGAGCCTCCAACCTTGGTAATTAGTAATGCATCCGAAGTTTGGGCAATCACCTGGGCAGCATCAATATATACATAGTTGTTTATGGTTGTTACAGAAACTTTCGGGGAAATCGAAATACCTCCTTTTTGAAGATTTAATTGACCCCTTATGGTATTCGTGAAGATTGGTCTAAATGAGTTTTCCCAGTTATGATGGTTGCCTTCGTAGTTCAATGCCTGAAAACTAGGCGAGGCTCTCAACGATGAGTATGAAACTGAAATTAGGTCAGAAGCCAACTCCCCCTTTAACTTATAAAATCCTTCATTGGACAATTCGCCGATTCCTGTCACCACAAATTTGTCTTGCCAATTGAATCGAAGATATGTCCCTAAGTAAGTCTCACCTACTGCCTCCTCGATAGTAAATTTTGTGTTATAAATGAGTGATCGTTGCTTGACATAGAAACGATAAAATGCGCCTCTTATATCCCCCTTCAAGCCAGCCTCATTTACAGTTGAAGAGTAAATTCCATTCTCACGAGTGGTATCATTGTCAATATTAAACATGGGATAAAAGGCATAATATTTCGTCGTATCAGTTTCGGCAAAGTCAACAAAATCAAATTCTTGGTTTGTCCGATCTAGTTGATGATATATCTGAAATCCTGATCCCAGATTATATTGATGATATATGTGAAACCGAGATCTCTGATCTCTAGTGGTAGCATCTTGTAGCTGTGTTGTGGCATCCTGATAAAGATAAAAATCTGCCCGAGTTGCATCCTCCTCAACAAAAACGCCACCGATTTCAGCCACTTCGTGCTTTAAGCTTAAAAAACTAAAGGCTACTTCATAAGGTACTTTTTTATGCTCGTAATGTGAATAGAAATCAAATGAAACACTTTCTGTAGCCCTATCTCCAACTCCCGTCTTGGCGATTTGCTTGTCCGCTGTTATTCGATTAATATCAAAACCCAAATTCCAGTTTTCATTCACATTTCTCGAAAACCCAAAGTCGATTTTCGATCTGTTCTCACCACCAAATACGACACCCACGTCCATAAATGGAGATTTAGTATCATAGTACTTTATGTCATCAATGCTCCTGAAATAAGGATCATAGCCATTAAACCCGAAAGTTCGTCCAGGCTCTGAGTCTGTTTCAAAACGGTTGTCAAGAATTGCACTTCCCAAAAAACCTAAATGCTGTAATTCACGATTGGATGCATCAACACGACTGTATTTCTCGTCCAAATAAACAGTTGTATCAGGGTTCTGATAAGGATTGGGGAGATTATTTTTTATGAACCTCTCTGTGGTGAAAAATGTGGTGCTGGCACTGTATACATTTTTTGTGGAATCATCCACGAACTGTCCCAATACCAGATGTTCAGCAAACAAAAGAAATAGTAATAATGCTTTTTTCACAGGGCAAAAGTAAGCTGACTGGGTTATCCCAACATCTTTTTATTTATTGAATGAAGCAGTTCCGATACCTTTTCTTCTCCTGAAACGAACTCAATCTCAATTGGAACATATCCCCATGAAATATTTTTCAACTCATCAAATTCCTTCAACTTCACAGCATCCTTGTAGGTGGTGATGAGCATTAGATCTTCATGACCACATGTTTCCACTATTTTTAAAATATCATTCAATTGATACGCATAATGATCTGCATATAGAAGCTTCTCTTTTGTACTAAAATTCTGCAAAGAATAGTTGAAGAAGTCTGTTGGATCGGATAATCCTGCCACTGCTAACGAATGGCTTTTCTTCTCGCCAGCCATCATTACCACTTCTCCATATCTAACAGAACAATAAGAACCAGTTAAACCAGAAGGAATTTCTATTGGCACGATGGTCTTGGTTATCACCACCAATGTTGCCCTTTTGTGCCCTTTTCTGGCTTCCCTAAGTCTTCCAGATGGAAGTAAGAAATCTTTCCAGAAGGGTGATTCTTGCGTTGTGAGTAGAAAGCTCAAATCTGGTTTGACACTACGATGCTGAAATGCATCATCTAATAATATCACATTTACGTCTGGAAGTTTATTCTTTATTTCCTCAATTCCGTCTACTCTCTTTTCAGCTACAACGACAGAAATATGTTCGCCAAATTGCTCATAATAACCATATGACTCATCACCGATTGATTGTGCAGAATCATTAGTTGTAGCCATCCGTACTCCCTTGGTTTTTCGTCCATACCCTCGGCTAAGGGTAGCCATTTTCCAATTGTGCTTGAGTCCATATCGGATCAAAAACTCAACCATGGGCGTCTTTCCTGTCCCACCTACACTCAAATTACCAACAGAAATTATAACATACTCCGGGTAATGATGTGCTTTTTTAATGCCATTATCATATACCCCATTTCTAATTCTGGTTACCAGATCATATAATATTGCAAAGGGAAATAGCAGAAATTGCCACCAAATCATTTAGGAAGAATTATGACTGTCAAAGATATAACAAGCAAACTTGAGGATTGGGCTCCCCTCGCCTATCAGGAGAGCTATGATAACTGCGGGCTTCTGGTCGGTGATCAAAATCAGGACATTACTGATGTGCTCATTACATTAGATATTACCGAACCTATAATTGACGATGCTATCAAAAAAGGGTGCAATCTCATTGTAGCTCATCATCCACTAATATTTGGGGGTATTGACACTATCACGCCTATGCACTGGGTCGGACGTTGTATTGTAAAAGCGATAAAGCACGACATTTGCATATATGCGATTCACACCAATCTTGATAATATTCTCTCGGGTATCAATTCTCGAATTGCTGAAAAAATAGGTCTGACAAACTTAAAAATACTCGCCCCTAAATCAAGTGTGCTTAGCAAATTGGTGACATTTATTCCCCACGAAAATGTGGCTGAAGTGGCTGAAGCTTTGTATTCAGCCGGAGCTGGGAAAGTTGGTGAGTATGATAAATGTAGTTTTCATGTGGGTGGGGTGGGTAATTTTCGTCCATCAGAATCGGCTAATCCGACAATTGGAACTCAAGGAGAATCGGAATCAGTAAATGAAACGAGACTTGAAATTTTAGTGCCTGCCCACCTTCAATCAGTGATCCTTAGCGCGCTGAAGGAAACACATCCATACGAGGAGGTCGCCTACTTTATTTCTCCTTTAATAAATGATAATCAAGAAGTTGGATCAGGAATTATTGGAGATCTTCCTGAAGCAATTGATTCCTCAATATTTTTGAAAGACCTCAAATTCAGCATGAATCTTCAGGTCATTCGTCATACACATATCTACAAACAAAAAGTTCAAAAAATAGCTATCTGTGGTGGCTCAGGGGCTTTTTTACTTGCATGTGCGCTCAGACAGAAAGCGGATGTTTTTGTTTCAGCAGATTTCAAATATCATGACTTCTTTGAAACTGATGATAAGTTGATGATTGCTGACATTGGCCATTACGAAAGCGAGGCATTTACAAAGGAGTTGATATATGATTACTTGAGACAAAAATTTGCTAATATTGCGTTCCATTTATCGGAGGTGGTGACTAATCCCATTATTTATACCTAAAAATTGCATGGAAAATACGGTAGCACATAAGCTCGAATCTCTTCAGAAGTTACAGTCTATTGACTCAGAAATTGATGAACTACGGAAAGTACGTGGTGCTCTTCCTGAAGAAATTATGGATTTGGAGGATGAGATCGCTGGTTATGACACCCGAGTGGATAAACAAACAGCCGATCTCACCGAAATGGAAGAGACGATTGACGCCAATAAGATTGGAATCAAGGACGCAGAAAAACTAATCAAGAAATACGGTGAGCAACAAATGAATGTTCGGAATAACCGTGAATATGATGCCATCACCAAAGAGGTGGAACTGCAGCAGCTTGAAATTCAAATTATCGAAAAAAGAATTAAAGAAACCTACGAGAAGATCGAGGTAAAGAAGGAGGAGATTAAAGAAACTGAAGCGAAACGAACCGAACGAAAAAAGGATCTTAAAAGCAAAAAAGAAGAGCTAGAAAATATCACTAAAGAGTCAGAAGTCGACGAAAAGAAATTTGAGAAAGGTCGAAATAAAGCTATCAAGCAAATAGAAGAGCGACTGCTAAAGTCCTACGAGAAAGTAAGAGTGAATATGAGAAACGGACTTGCTGTAGTACCAGTGATGCGTGGAGCATGTGGTGGCTGTTTCAATATTGTTCCTCCTCAAAAACAAGCTGAGATTCGCGAGCAAAAGAAAGTGATTGTGTGTGAGCATTGTGGGAGAATAATGGCTTCAGTTGTGGACGAGGTAGTGGAAGAAGTGAAACCGAAAAGGAGAACAAAAAGGGCAACCACAGCCAAAAAGAAATAATTTTAAATCCCAATTCGTTGGGGTTTTTTATTCCTGGAAATTTCTAAATTAATCAACTCCACACTCGGGGTTTCTCCCCTTCATTGGACGAAAGAAATCCTTCATTAATTCTATGTCTGCTTCTATATCTCCGGTAGGATAAATCGGTTTTCTAAACTCGGCAACCTTACGGCCATAATCAAATCCAAGTAGCACAATTGGGACTCCTGATTTTTCTGCAATGTAATAAAACCCTGTTCTCCATTTTGGAGAATACGATCGAGTACCTTCAGGCGCAATGGTCATTATAAACGACTCCAGCGATTCAAATTTCTCTACAACCAGATCAACCATATTGGTGTTTTTTGATCTATCAACAGGTTCACCGCCTATATTTCGCAAAAACCGTCCAACGAAAGGGATTTTGAACAAGGAGTCCTTTGCTAAAAAATTCGGATGGATATTGCAGATTTGTTTCACAGAATAGCCTACTGCAAAATCCCAGTTGGATGTGTGAGGAGCTACAGCGATTACATACTTATTTAAATCAGGCCTGCGACCAATTATCTTCCAGCCTAGTAACCTAAACCAGAATCCAAAAAATGCTTTATTAACCTTCTTCACATGGGTTAATTATAAACCCCCATGGACCCAAATTTCTCCATGCGAGCATTAATTCGCTCTCTTGGGTTCTTGGTTTCCAATTCCTTTATGTGCTTAAGAATTGTTTTCTTAAGCTCACCTGCTGCCACTTTTATATCCGTATGAGCACCACCAGCCGGCTCCTTAATTATTCCATCAATTAATTTATTTCTGAGCATATCTTTAGCTGTAAGTTTAAGGGCTTCTGCCGCTTGTTCTTTATAATCCCAACTTCTCCAAAGAATAGAAGAGCACGACTCAGGAGAAATAACCGAATACCACGTGTTTTCCATCATCAATACCTGATCTCCAATTGCGATTCCTAAAGCTCCACCAGATGCCCCCTCACCAACAATAATGCATATAACAGGTACCTTAAGCATGAACATCTCTAGCAAGTTTCTTGCAATTGCCTCACCTTGCCCTCTCTCCTCTGCCTCAAGTCCGGGGTAAGCACCAGGAGTGTCAATTAAAGTGACAATTGGCTTATTAAATTTTTCCGCTAACCTCATGAGTCGAAGTGCTTTTCGATATCCTTCTGGGTTGGACATTCCGAAATTTCGCAATTGTCGATCCTTGGTATTTCTTCCCTTTTGCTGTCCAACAAACATGATGGTTTGATTTCCAATCTTTCCAAATCCTCCAATCATCGCTTTGTCATCTCTGACAGTTCGGTCACCATGTAGTTCAATGAACTCATCGGTTATCTCATAGATATAGTCTAACGTGTAAGGCCTGTCAGGGTGACGAGAAAGTTGTACCCTCTGCCATCTTGTAAGGTTCTCAAAGGTTTCCTTTTTGAGGAGCTTAATTTTAGCTTCTAATTGCTTGACCGCATCAGAAACATCTACATCACTTTGCTTGGCCAACTCCTTCATGTCGGCCAATTTTGACTCTAATTCGTGGATGGGCTTTTCAAACTCTAGCTGCATATTTGTGGCTTAAATTGATTGAATTCGAGCGGCCAAATTTAGGATAAATTAAAAGAAATTAGGGCTTGCAAATGAAAAAGCAAGGGTATAGCTTTGCGTCACTTTTGAGCAAACTGCTTGGGGGTGAGGTTGAATCGACACTTCTCAAGTAAGACGATTCAACCCTAAGGTCTGGTAGTTCAGTTGGTTAGAATGCCTGCCTGTCACGCAGGAGGTCGCGAGTTCGAGTCTCGTCCAGACCGCAAAAGAAGCCCCGAAAGGGGCTTCTTTCATATCTTGTTATTTTACCCGAATTATGCAATAGGATTTAAAGAAGTGATAAAAGAATGGGAATGCGAACAAATACGGGTGATTTTAGTTCACCAAAAATTCACCCATATGGTTAATCTCCCCATCGTCTATTCAGATAAGCAAGTAACACCTTTTGGAGGCATGAGTTTGATGAAGAGGTTTCTTGATCAGACTGGTAT
>JAAEPI010000400.1 GCA_024232835.1 Cytophagales bacterium | reverse complement strand
CTCAACCGCACGCTCTAATTTATCGACACGCTGCTCCGTTCGCTCCTGGGCGGCGGCTAACCTCTCAATCGCATGCTCTAATTTATCGACACGCTGCTCCGTTCGCTCCTGGGCAGAAGCTAATCTGCCGACCGTACTCTTGAGCTCTTCGAAGTCTTTATGGGGGATCACCCATTTTTCTTCCATCCACTCCACTAAATGCCATATCGGCGTCTGCATCTCGGACGGAAATTTAGTGAGTACGCCATGTAAAGTTGCTGTATTTGCCATCATTTATCTCCTCTTGTTTCTCTTTTCATGCTCACTTTTATCAATATATTGACCTTTCCAATTTGGTTGTATTTTCCTGTCATATAGTTATTTCCAGGATTTGTTGTATGAAAATGCTCAAAATTTGAATGACACGATGTGGTATGTTCCAAATTGAGAACCCTGTGGTTGAGAGAAAGTGATTTTTTGCCAATTCGTATTTTTACCACATTGTAGCAATAGATTTTTGAGCATTTTCATGCAACAAATCCTGAACGTGCCTATGAATAAGCCACCTTAAGATTTTCTGGAAAGGTCAATTATAGGGTTATGATGTTGATCTCGTCAAGCTTCTTGAAATCCTCCTCGTTCAGGGTAAAAATTGAAGAAATTGTATATACCATCATTGTCGCAACAATATTAGCGTCATGGATTCTCTTTCCCTTCAACGCATACTTTTTCATCAAGGAT
>JAAEPI010000399.1 GCA_024232835.1 Cytophagales bacterium | reverse complement strand
GGCATTCACAAATGCTTCGATAGTCTCTTCCCTTAGAACCCCTGAAGGCCAAAAGTACTGGTCAAAAGGATCTGGCCACCACCATGTTTCGGTATCCCCCGCTGCCCAAGCGATACAATTATATTCTATGGTAGCAGGACTCGTTAATTTATACTCATAAGACTTCAACATAGGAAAATAATTATGCATAATCCAACCCCTATTCTAAGTATAAATGCTTACGTCCCCAGTCAAGCCAAGCATTGGTCATTTCTTTTATTTTTCCTTGATGTTCAATTGAAACAGGGTTTTCACCAGTAATTGCACTTAAAGCCCAAAACCAATGACCAAGTTCTCTCCTCATTGATAGAAATATTAACGGAATGGCAGTTGGCCCCATGCCAATGATTTGTTGGTATGAAGGGTGCATCACGATTTCAGTGATAGAAGAAAGCATGGGCGTTGACTCTTTCCACTCTTCTTCGAGGTTGCTGAATCTTATTGATGGATTGGCCCATTGTCTTGAAAGCGGTTTGTAATAGTCAGTCAGAAGATTCTCCCAATGTCTTCTAATTATTTCAGAGTCGTGCCCAATGCTTGCATCTTCTTCTAAAGCTACAGCGGCATGTTGGGGCATAAGAGAAATGTGGCTCATTTGAATAACTCCTTAGTCTTTTCTGTTATGCTGTTGAAAAAAATATCATTTTTGAAATGTCTTAAAAGGTTAAAATCATACCACATATCTGAATTAT
>JAAEPI010000398.1 GCA_024232835.1 Cytophagales bacterium | reverse complement strand
TCCTGATAGAATAAAAGGTATGCCTTGGTTTGAATATCTGCAAAAAGCCAATATCTGGCAAATGGACTGCACTACGACTCACATTGCTGTTGAAAACTCCAAAGGCAAAATGGAACTTATCTGCTACCACATCCTGCTTTTCATCCATGTCAAAACCAGAAAGGTTGTTCTAGGTGGAATCAAAGAGAATCCAGATGGACAATGGGTCTGCAATGTCATTAGATCTATGCTCGGATTTGAGCTAGAGCATGCCAGAGCTATTGTCATGGATAGAGATCCGATATTTAGACCAGTCTTAAAGTTACTTCGACAATCCGGAATTGAGCCTCATGTATTACCGCCAAAAAGTCCCAATCTGAATGCTTACATAGAAAGGTTTCATCTCACATTGAAATCTGAATGTCTTTCATGGCTTTTTCTGACATCAGAAGCTGAGCTGAGAAACACTGTAGTTGAATTCCTCTACTACTACAACCATTGGCGACCTCATCAATCTTTAGGTGGTCTTCCTCCCGAACCTGATGGAAAAATTATCAAGGCTATGAACGGTGAACTCAAAGGTAAGATTATCACCGAAGAGCGTCTCAATGGTATTATTCGATTCCGATATCGAGAAGCCGCTTAACTAAAAAAGTCTTTATCTTCAAACCAAGGAAATGAACCGAAAATTCGGAGATATTCTCACGTCTAAATTCGTCATTCTTTCATTGATATTAACGAGTTCTATCTAAGAACTTTTAGACTTTACCCCAACTTGGTAAAATCTCAGCTAAAAAGTTAGCCTTATAATTCTATTTTATATGCTCCGTCAAATTAATTGTCACCACGCCCTCGAAAAACGAGCGAAGACTACAAGCGTTATTAGTGGATATTACGAGAAATTATCTCAAACTCTTTATCCAATCATCGACCAGTCTGTTTCCAGTGAAATTTAACTTAAT
>JAAEPI010000397.1 GCA_024232835.1 Cytophagales bacterium | reverse complement strand
CCAGATGATCTCTGGCGCTACATTCAGATCTATCAACTTTCCACTCATTTGCAGCTGCTTGCTCTAATAAATATCGAGCGGTGGCTCCTGCTTTCCGCATCGGTTCATAAAACATCCTGATGCTATAGGAGCCATCTGTGTTTTGGTCACCGTATTTTTCGTCCCCATCCGCCTGTATAATCTCCACTTGTTCCCAGTCTGCTTCAAGTTCATCTGCAACTATCGCAGGTAAAGAGGTCCTTATTCCTGTGCCCATTTCCGAACGATGAGCAACAATAGTCACCATGCCATTTTCGTTGATGCTTAGGTAAACACTAGGACTAAATGTTGTAGGGGTTTCGCCCACCAAGAATTTAGGTTTAGAACTACATGACATGGACACACCAAGTAATATCCCGGTGGTTCCTAATGCACTGGTTTTTAAAAATTGTCTGCGGTCAACTTTGAAAATTTCTTTCGAATCCTTCATGCTAATTCTTTTGCTGCCCGTTTGATAGCTTTCTTTATCCTCGTATAAGTGCCGCATCTGCACAAATTCCCATTCATATGTCGCTCGATCTCCTCATCGGTTGGGTTTGCATTGGAATCGAGAAGTGCAACCGCACTCATAATTTGACCTGACTGACAGTAACCACATTGAGGCACATCTTCTTCAATCCAAGCTTGCTGAACAGCATGCAAATTTCCATTTGAAATTCCTTCAATTGTCGTAATCTTAGCTTGATCTGAAAGAACGGCAGCCGAAACAGAGCATGACCGAACGGGTTTTCCATCCAAATGAACCGTGCATGCACCACAAAGAGCCTTTCCACAACCATACTTGGTCCCCGTAAGGCCAATCATGTCTCGGATAACCCAGAGCAATGGTGTATCCTCCAGACAATCCACCTGACGTTCATTTCCGTTAATGTTGATGGTGTATTTGGGCATATCAATAGAACCTTATTCCTTCGTCTTACAATGGCTATGATAGTCACCTGCGGCCATAAATCTATCCTGTACTATCGTGGTTAGTGATTTTTTCTTATTCCAGTGTTTTCAAATCGCTTACCATCTTATCTTGACTTTCTAATTCGTCAATAATTGTTGGAGGAGCGACTCTCGATTCACAATCTTCAATTCTGCAACGTTCACAAGTAGTGTGCACTTCCTTGTATTTCAAATCAGGATCGCTGAGGAAGTTGAAGATTCCTTTGACTTTGTCATTAATCAAAAGACCAAGAGTGACACTCACACCACTTTGTGAATCCAAATAACCCTCGCTGGCAAGTGATAGGCAGAGATATTCATTCTCTGTTTGCCAGTATTTAGATATCTGGGCATCAGCAACGATAGACCCACGTGAGTTTTTGCTAAGCTGTTGTTGATCCTTGATACTTGTGATAGACACCCATCGATGACAATAATGTTCATCTAGTTCATTATTATGGGGGTTGTGAAGCTTGGATAGATGGAGATCTTTGGTCATCCTGACAGTCGTCAGGTTTTTGCTACTGGTGAGTCGAATAAAGAACAGGTCCTCTAAACCAAAATGATGTGGGAGTATGTTCGTCATTCGCTGAAGCAGCATTTCAGCAGTCACATTATACTTCTTCAAAAGGTTAAGAAGCAGATCAGGATGCCAACTGTTTTCCCTTGCCAGTCCCTTGATATCTGAAGTCAGTTCGTGTTCGTCCATCAATAATGCAGCAGCGAAGTGCGAGGCTTTGTAGTAGTTGAGAAGCTTGTCGAATGAATCAATCTTCAAAATTGTCGTTTCGAATGGTCTGTCTTTAATTTTCAAATATTGATAACCTAACTCTTTTGCAATTAAAAAATTCTCTTGAGCTGCACCGAGCTCCTTTCCCAGAAATAGTTTCTTCGCATTCTTTTCATAGTAAGATCTTACTCTTTTAAGATTTGGTTGTTTACTGAGGCCAACTCGATCCACCTTAATGTCGAAAAGTTCATATAGTTGCTCTTCAAGGAACGCGGTAGTAAATGGAAGATCTTTATTTATAGAATAGTACTTTTTGAATTCATGAGTAGTTACTTCAATCTCCTCGAAGTAGTTATTATGCATATCCTGATACGAGCGCAGAGCTTCCTTATAAAATTGACCTTCATCAACTTGGTAATTTCTCGCAATCTTAAATAAAGTGGAAATGAAAGCATTTACTCTGTCAGGTGTCTGTGTAAATAATTCAACGGTTTTTTCAATGCTCAACCCAAATTCTTCCAAAGGAAACAACTTGAAAAATTTGGAAGTCAACAAATCAATAATCGGCTGCAATTTTTTTGACGCATTCGTGGCAACCAAATAATTATAATCAACGCCTAGAGCAGTCGCCAACGAAGTGATTTTATCTGGCTTAGGATATCGCTTTCCTTTTTCTATGTCATTTAGATAGGAAGTAGAGAGTCCTGTGATCTCAGCAAGCTCTTGATAGGATGAGCCCTTTTGAAGCCTGAGGTATCGAACTTTAAATCCAAATATAAGTCGTATGACCTGATCGTCTGTGATCATAAGTAGGAATGAATAATCAAGTTAATCTTAAGGTTAGGACAGCAACAAACTATGACAAAATTATTCAATAATGGAATACTCTTCAAAAATATAATAAAAAGTTCTTAGCGGAATTTCCGCTATTAATGGAAAATAACTATAATTGAGGAAATTATTAAAAAATACCCATTATGGAGAATAGAACTGGTTTAATAGAAGAGATGAGCGGAGAAATCATCATCGAAGGCGAAGTGACTGAGCAATTCAGAGAAATACTTACTCCTCAGGCACTTGATTTTTTGTGCTTGCTACATGAAAACTTCAATGGCAGGAGAAAAGAATTGCTCGAATTTCGAGAACAGCGCCAGCATGATCTGGACAATGGCCATTTGCCTGATTTTTTAGAAGAGACGGCTGCTATCAGAACAGCTGATTGGAAAGTTGCTCCAATCCCAGAAGATCTAATGGATCGTAGAGTGGAGATTACAGGTCCAGTGGATCGCAAGATGGTCATCAATGCCCTCAACAGTGGAGCGAAAGTTTTCATGGCAGATTTTGAAGACAGTAATACCCCCGATTGGCACAACAATATTCAGGGTCAGATCAACCTTCGTGATGCCATCAATGGAAGCATCAATCTTTATGATCCAAATAATGGAAAGCTCTATCAACTCAATGAGGAAACCGCTACCCTCCTCGTTAGACCCAGAGGTTGGCATCTGGAAGACAAATACATCTCTTTCAATGGAGAACGGATGAGTGGTAGTTTGGTGGACTTTGGCCTATACTTTTTTCACAATGCCTCTAATCTTATCAATAAAGGGAGCGGACCCTATTTCTACCTTCCCAAGATCGAATCGCACCTGGAAGCGAGACTTTGGAACGATGTATTTGTATTTGCTCAAGGCGAGCTACTAATTCCGCAATGTACAATTAAGGCCACAGTCCTGATAGAAACGATTCTGGCAAGCTTTGAATTAAATGAGATTCTTTACGAACTAAGAGATCATTCAGCCGGACTCAATTGTGGTCGGTGGGATTATATCTTCTCCTATATTAAAAAGCTCAGAAATTTAGAAGGTTATGTATTGCCAGACAGATCTCAGGTAGGAATAAAAACGCCATTCATGGCGGCCTATTCTCAATTGGTAATCAAAACATGTCACAAAAGAGGAGTACATGCCATTGGAGGTATGGCCGCTCAGATTCCTATCAAAAATGACGATGAAGCAAATGAAAATGCCTTAGAAAAAGTAAGAGCAGATAAGCTATATGAAGTAGCAAATGGTCATGACGGCACGTGGGTAGCTCACCCTGGACTTGTGACAATTGCAATGGACATATTTGATCAACATATGCCCTCGCCTAACCAGATTCACGTGAGGAGACCTGCTCCTGAAATTACGGCTACAGACTTATTAGCACCTTCCTCAGGTTCGATTACCGAAGCTGGCCTTCGACTTAATATCAATGTAGGAATACTGTATATCGAAAGTTGGCTAGGAGGCAATGGTGCAGTAGCGATCTATAACCTAATGGAGGACGCGGCTACAGCGGAAATATCCCGAACACAAGTTTGGCAATGGATCAACAATGAGTCACAACTAGACGATGGGAGGGCAATCACTTATTATTTGTACAGACAATTACTTGCATCAGAATTAGAAAAAATCAAAGAATATGTAGGTGAGGAAAGATATCAAAATGGTCAATTTAATCAAGCAGTTGAACTATTCGACCGGCTAATTAGAGAAGACGATTTTGTCGAGTTTCTCACTTTACCGGCTTACGAAATCATTTAAAACTAAAACAATAAATCTCTAAAAATTATGACAAATTATTACACCGCTATTGACACTGTTCGCCAAATAAAGGCTAAACATGGAAATACTTGGGCTGAAATAAGTCCAGAAAATGCGGCACGTATTGCCATTCAAAACAGATTCAAAACTGGGTTGGATATAGCCAAATATACGTCAGCAATTATGCGTAAGGACATGGCAGAATACGATGCTGACCCTAGCAATTATTCGCAATCATT
>JAAEPI010000396.1 GCA_024232835.1 Cytophagales bacterium | reverse complement strand
TTTGATTTTGAAGATGTCCCCTGCTGTCCGAAATGTGATATTCCCTATGCGCGCGTTTCAGCTTTTGACAAAGTCTCCAACTGCATAGAGGCATCAATTTCAGCGGTTCATGAGATTGTCACCCGATATTCTTACAAAAAAGGATGTAATTGTTCTGATGCTAAAAAAATCATCACCGCACCAAACAGGAAATCCGTCATCAAGAAATCGATTCTCACTACAGGAACGTGGGTTCACTTGATTATCATGAAGTATCTCCTGGCTGTCCCGGTCTACCGCTATCGTCAGGCATTGAAACCAACCGGCTTCGATCTTTCTCCCGCAACTTTAGAAAACGGGTTTAAGAAAATTGGAAGTCTTTTGCTACCTGTCTACAACGCACTATCAGAGGAACTGAGAAAGAGTCCGATCTGGAATGCAGATGAAACTCGTTGGAAAGTTTTCGAGATGATCAAAAATAAAACGAGCTTTCTGTGGTGGCTATGGGTATTTGCCTCCAAAGATGTTGTGTTGTATGTTATTGATCCGTCAAGATCAGCAAATGTCATTAGAAAAG
>JAAEPI010000395.1 GCA_024232835.1 Cytophagales bacterium | reverse complement strand
TAATTGTACCCTTCGGAGTGGAGGAAAATCGTCTGAGGCCTCCATACATATGTAGGGTCATTTTCCTGTCTGAAAAGTGGCACATTTTGCACTAGATCTGCTGGCATCTTCTTGTGCAATTGAAGGGCGACTTGATTGGTAAGCGTTTCAATGAACGTTAATGCGTCGGCATGCCCAATGATAAGATCCTTTATCGTAAAATGACATTGAAGTCCAGGACCAATAGGTGGGAGATGCTCTTTTCCACACACATCATTCAAAACACGTATAAACAGCTCCAGGCTGTCTGTGGGGTGAATTCCATAGTTTCTCTTCTGCGCTGCTGGAAGTCTCTCAAACCTGGCTATAGCTTCGTCAATCGGCAAATTTGGGTTATCATTGCAGTAGTTGCCTCTTTGGACGTTCTTGACTAATTTTGCCACGTTCTTCTTGATCTTCATTGGTGAGAATGAGAAGAATTGTTCCCCATCAACGTTCACGACGATGCGCTCGTCAGTATCTTCGCTTTTGCTTGATTTTTGTGATTTTTTTTCCATTTTTCCTTCCTACTTCCTTTCGCTGC
>JAAEPI010000394.1 GCA_024232835.1 Cytophagales bacterium | reverse complement strand
GGAGAATGAAGTGGAAGCCAATTTTCTCATGGTGAATGAAGCTTGTGCTTGGGATACCCTGCAATTTATTGAATTCTCTGAAAAAGTTCCAGATGAAGTTTTTTGGGATTTCGGTGATAATAGTACCAGCTCAGAATCAAATCCAATACATATTTTTGCTGATTTTGGAGAATATATAATAACTATGACTGTTAGCTATGAAGATTGCTATAACAAGACCGCACAAAAGACCATTTCTATCCTCGAATGCAATAGCTTGTCGGATAGTAGAATTGACTTAAATGGAGAATCGAAAATTCACTACGAAATATATCCCATTCCGTCATCAGGATTCATTACAATAGAGTTCAGCAAAGATGAAATAGCAGAAATCCAGTTAGCTATCTATGATTTGAGGGGCAATATTGTACACATAGAACGATATGAAGAACAGTTGGAAATACTTGAACAGTTGGATTTAACAGGTCTGGAAGAAGGCATTTATTTTATGAAAATATGGATGGATAATGAGGTTTTTGTCAAGCGATTTCTTATTACATCTGAGTGAAAATCATCTGGAGTAAGGGGTTGAATTGATAAGGCTTACAAACAATCTCAACCTATTTCCATACTTATATTCTATGGATGCAAAATCTGTAATAAACTGAAATCACAAATATTAAGGAGAATAATAGGCTTCTTCAGATAGCAAAAGAACTACCCTAACTTACTGTCCAGTCAAATGTAGCAGGTTCAGGAAGACGAAGCAGAGAACATGACAGACTCGGAGTAACGTAGAGACCTGAAAGGCTGGAAGGTGCTGTAACTCCTGATCAGGTCTGGTGTGGACTCTGCTGCCAGCTAATGAGGAATGCCACTGAACCTGTGTGGTGGATTATTTCTTACACACGTCTTGACGTAGACCTACTCTTCTAATGTTGACAATTCGGATCGTCCATCAATCACATATGACACCCGATATTCACCTATTCGGATTCTCCACATATTTTCCTCACTGCCTTAAACCCGAATTATGCAATAGGATTTAAAGAAGTGATAAAAGAATAGGAATGCGAACAAATACGGGTGATTTTAGTTCACCAAAAATTCACCCATATGGTTAATCTCCCCATCGTCTATTCAGATAAGCAAGTAACACCTTTTGGAGGCATGAGTTTGATGAAGAGGTTTCTTGATCAGACTGGTAT
>JAAEPI010000393.1 GCA_024232835.1 Cytophagales bacterium | reverse complement strand
ATTGGCTATTAATATCACCAGAAAGTCTCAACCTGATTCCATCTGATCCGAGAAACCACCCTTCTTGATGCCTTTGAATAATGGCATTTCGATCAATTGCTCCCTTACGCCCAAAAACAATGTCTCCTTCTTTCAAAACAAATTGAGGAAGTCGTTTTTTTGTCTCTTCAGATACAACCGGGGTGTGTTTGAACACCTGCAAGTAGCCATATCTGATTTCACCAACAGAGATGACTGGCGAACCTACATCTGCATATTCAGAAGTTTTCAAGACAGTTCCGAATGGCCCTGTTTGAATATCGGCTTCACCCACACTTTCAAGTTCTCCCAGCAAGGTCTTTTCCCAAAGATCATTCATACTTTATCCCTGCCAACTGCTTTTGAATCACTGCTTCCAATTCCCGCGACTTGCCAAACATTGTTTCCAAACTATTGGTGTGTCCATTCAGTTTAGTGGCAAATTCATTGGGCGTAATATCGACATATTCAATCTTAACCTCAAAATACTGTCCTGCGCTGAGCGAATAATTCTTGGCGGCGATGTCTTCATAACTGATAGCCACGGAAAAATCTTCTAGTGCGTCTTTGGTATTAAAAACGTTGATTATGCGTTGCTCTTCTT
>JAAEPI010000392.1 GCA_024232835.1 Cytophagales bacterium | reverse complement strand
CAATGATTATTTCTCCAGCATTGCATCAAATGTCAAGAAGCAGATCAGGACTCGGGAAACTTTCGACCCTGGGGGGTTTCAGGAATTTCTGCATGACTCATGCCCACGTTCTATATACATCAAGCCCGTTGAATCAGGCGAAGTATATAAAATCGTCAACAATCTCAAAAACAAGGCTACCCTAGACACGAAAATACTTCCTCTAAAATTGGCAAACTGCTCGTTCAAATTCACGGAAGTTCTAGCTAAAATTGTCAACACTTCTTTGAAGCAAGGGATATTTCCCCAATCACTGAAAGTTGCTAGAGTTATCCCGGTCCATAAGGAGGGCTCAAAAACAGATGTTACAAATTATAGACCAATATCTCTCTTGAGCTCCTTCTCAAAAATTTACGAAAAGCTCATGCATTCTCGTGTTATAGAATTCTTAGATGGTAACGACTCTCTATTCGAAAATCAATACGGGTTTCGACCCGGTAGATCTTGCGAACATGCACTCCTCAATGCCCAGAACTCAATTTTACATGCCTTGAGTCGCAAGGAAATTGCTCTACTGCTGTTGATAGATTTTTCTAAGGCCTTCGATGTTATTGAACACCCTATCTTACTCAAAAAACTCGAGCACTATGGTAT
>JAAEPI010000391.1 GCA_024232835.1 Cytophagales bacterium | reverse complement strand
TTACCAGTTCAGATAACATTTCCTAATGATGAGAATATTGTTGTCTGTACTTGTTATCGTGTCGGTACCCTTGGTTACCCTAATCACACTAATATTGTTGAATACATCCGATCTATTGTCTCCAAAAGGAAACCTCCTAAAGTTTACATAATTGGAGATTTTAATCTCCCTCAAGCTGATTGGTCTACTTCATTTAGTAATGTCCCTATTGAACAGAGTTTTATTGATTCGTTCAATGACCTTGGCTTGTGTCAGATGATAACATCGCCCACTCATAAAGGTGGCAATACATTAGATCTTCTCCTTAGTAATTCAGATAGCAGTGTCAACGATGTAAAGGTGCTTGATAAGGATTCCGTCTGTAAGTCTGATCATTATCCCATTTCTCTCTCTATTAAGTGCAATGCTACACGTAAGAAATCACCTAAGCGAAAAGTTTTCAACTTCAAAAGGGCGAACTGGGAAATGATGAATCATGACCTTTCTTCTATTAATTGGCAATTCCTGCATAATACTCACCCAGACACTGCTTGGGCAGCTCTGAAAGATTGCATACTTGCTCTTGCTGAAAAACATATCCCGAAGGTCACAATTAAATCTGAGTTTCAACCCCCTTGGTTTGACTGTGAAGCGTTTTCAGCATGTAGAACTAAGGATAGGCTAAGGAGTAAGTTTAATGAATCTGGTAGTTTTACTGATGAGCTTAAGTGGACTACCAGTCGTAAATCATTTAAGCAACTCACTGAAAAAAAGATCAGAGACAATTTGTTCAAC
>JAAEPI010000390.1 GCA_024232835.1 Cytophagales bacterium | reverse complement strand
TCAAAGAATCAAAACGTTCCTCGGAACTTAGAGCTTTCAGTAGACTTATGTTGGAGGGAAAACTAAAGAAAGCACTTAAGTTTGTGGATGAAGACGATTCAATTGTCGGAGTACATAGTCTAACACCAGACATAATCACAGAGTTGAAGAAAAAACATCCCAAAAACGAGCCTGCTGATGAACAAATCATTCTTCCTGAGAAAAACATCATAGTTCAGCCAGTGATATTTGAACGAATTGACAGTGACACCATCGTAAAATGTGCTCAAAATATCCATGGATCTGGTGGTCCAACAAGGATAGATGAGTAAGGAGTGCAAAAGCCTGCTGATGAGGACTGCTTCACTCATAGCTGAACGCAGGAATGAGAGGTATGCAGATGTCATGGGACATATCTCCACAAAGATCAGAATGTCTCTACTTAGGAGTATCCTGCTTTCAATCAAAGGTTCAAGAGGAGCTTCAAAAGGGTCAGGAAAGCCAATATCATCCGTAGCTTTCAACATGATTCCTGGGATTTAGGACGTTTATATGTAAGGACATTTACTGTAGGACAATGATATATGATTGGTGATGTATATGTTTTGATTTTCTTGTTATACAATTT
>JAAEPI010000389.1 GCA_024232835.1 Cytophagales bacterium | reverse complement strand
TTTACTTTAACCGTTTTAGGTCTTGACTTAAAGGTTTCACGATCCTCTTGACGATTCCTGCCGAAGAATGAGGGATTCTTGGCAACATTATATTTTATTAGTTCGAGATCCAGGGCTGGAAAATTTATGTTCTGTACATTCAATGGGAAAAAAGCCGTCTGATACACTTTGTATTTAGTGAATCCTTTTCCACTGATGGTTACAGGCTCACCGTTGATATTTTCAACATTGAAATTTTCTTCCCAACATCTTTCTGGTTTTAACTTCTTGACGATCTCAGTCAATTGCTTACCCAGATCAAAAAACCTCATGTCGGCTCTATTGGCTTCTGAAACATAAAATGCCAAGGTTGCTGTAAAACCTTCACCAACATAGACTTCACTTTTGTTTGTTGTAAGAGCAAGAAATGCATCTGCCTTCACATCAATGTATTCAGTCGCTTCGGATTGCCTACCAAAAAAATTGTCAACGGGATCTTGAGAGAAAGTACTTCTTCTTCGCTGTTGTACAGGCTCACTAACCTCGATTTTCTTCCCTCGAATGGTCTGTGTTTTCCCATTAACTGTTATTCGAAAAGATCTAAGCTCAAATGATCCTTTTGCTGTTGGTTGGTAATTCTGAATAAGAGAATGCGATGAGGTCACCTTCCCATTTATAAAAGAGGTATTGGAAGAAGAAGACGTGCCTCGTTTGACAAACCCATGAATGTCCGGGAATGGTGTGTGTTCTTTTATGTTATCGTTTTCTATTTTTATAGAAATAGTAAAATACTGGTTTAGACCAATTTCATCAGGACCTAAGTCTACAGAAATTTCTTGGCCAAATGAGAAATACCCATTTAACAGGAAGAAACAAAAACATAAAACACCAACTTTCGTTGTTCTCATAAAAGTGTTCATTTTTTATGGCGCTCAAATGTAAAAATTCTTTATCTTACTGTTATAGAAACTTACACTGCTTAGGGGCATTTTTACACAATCGGTCAAGTCATTAACAAACTTTCACTATATGCTCGAATATTTTAAGACAGTCTTATCCAAAGTGAGTTTTGATCATAAATTATTTGAAAAAGAATTAAAGAAAGCCATCAAGTCCCTTATTGGGGATGATGTGATGATTCTTAGAGAGTGGTGCTACACTCACTTTAATGAACACCGATTGGTGCTCAACACCTGCTTCGCTGCTTACTAATAGATCACCGATGATTGGGTAACTCCCCTACCTCATGCGGTTAGCGGACTGTATCAGCTTTTCATCTCTTCGTATAAACCGATTGGATAGCGAATTGAAAATCAGAGCAATTATGGGTATGAAAAATCCGATTTTGTATTCTCCGGCGATATCGGGACTCATCATTTCCGCTCCCTTATTGGTAAAGATCACACAACACAAAACTACACCCATAACCAAGAGTGAATTGAGCGAACCCAACTTAATCTGCATAAGCCGCTTCTTGTACTGAAATATGGAAAAAATGGAAACTCCAGCTGATAAGAACACCAGAATTGAAATGTAGATGGTACTCTTTTGGGCTACAATTTCTTGTACCGGACCTTGCGTGTATGTCAGATAAAAAGCATTAAGCGAAACTAGGTCCTTGGTATCAAGATTTTCTTTTTCCCAAATTGGCATAAAAAGCATCGAGAGCATCACGAGCGCCATGATAAGCATGAAAACAGATTGTATACGTTGAATCATTTTCTTCTTTTTGGCAAAAAAAATGAATCCATATCAGGCGACAAGGGATAATGCGGTTATTTTGCGGTGTGAGATACTTTCTCGATATACACTATAAAGGAACTGACTATAGCGGGTGGCAAATTCAAACAAATGCCAATACGATCCAAGCTGAAATTAACTCGGCCTTGTCTACGTTGCTAAAGAGCTCAATTGAAACATTGGGTAGCGGAAGAACAGATGCCGGTGTACATGCTCATCAACAGATCGCCCATTTCGATACCGATGAAATTCTGGAACTTGAGGAATTTGTTTACAAACTAAATTCCCTCCTTCCAAAGGATATCGCCATAAGGAATGTGAAAAAAGTAAAGCCTGATGCGCACGCTAGATTTGATGCCAATAGTCGGTCGTACAGGTACTTTATCCATTCTCGAAAGGAACCATTTGTGGCCAACTCCTCTTATTTTTTTCATCAGAAACTTGATGTCGAAATAATAAATACGGCTATTGATGTGCTGAAGAATCAGAAAGATTTTGAGTCATTCAGCAAAGTACACACGGAGGTGAATAATTTCAATTGTGACATTTTTGATGCTAGCTGGGAACTCACAGCAAATGGATACGTTTTCTTTATTCGGGCCAATCGATTTTTGCGAGGAATGGTCAGGGCGCTGGTGGGTACGCTCCTTGATGTTGGAACAAAACGAACGACCATAGACCGATTGAAGGAAATATTGGAAAGTAAAACCCGAAGTGAAGCCGGTCGCTCAGTCTCACCGGATGGATTGTACCTTGACTCAGTTAACTATTCCGAAGACATTTATTTATAAACCTTGGAAAAAGAAAAAACACAGAGTGGGAAAATAATGGACATAAAAATCCTGAAGCGGTTGTTCGTATTTGCACAACCGTACAAGAAGCACTTCTGGGTTTTGGTTCTTTTAACTATCCTTCTTGCGTTTGCCGGGCCACTCCGTCCAAAGCTGGTTCAGCTCACTATTGATAACGAACTGACTCAAGGAGATTTTCCCGGATTGGTCAATATGATCATGCTATTGGTAGGCTTGTTGTTCTTTCAAGCCATTGTGCAATATTTTCATACCTACCTAGCTGGGTGGCTGGGACAGCACATCATCAAGGATATTCGAATCAAATTGTACAGACATATTCAGGGGTTGCGATTGAAGTTTTTTGATAATACACCGATTGGTCAATTGGTTACACGAAATGTGTCGGACATTGAAACCTTGTCCGAGGTTTTCACTCAAGGCATAGCAGCGATGATTGGGGATATCCTTATGTTATTGGTCATTTTCGGAATGATGCTTTATGAGAATTGGAAGCTGGCGCTCGTCAGTTTAGCATTGCTCCCAATTCTGCTTTTTGCCACGTATGTTTTCAAAGAAAAGATTAAAGTTTCCTTCAACAATGTGCGCACGGCGGTTTCTAATTTAAACACCTTCGTTCAGGAACACCTTACCGGAATGAACATTGTTCAGATTTTCAATGCCGAGAAAAGGGAGCTGAGCAAATTCAATGAAATAAATCAAGAGCACAGAAAAGCCAATATTCGATCTGTACTTTATTACTCAGTTTACTTTCCTATTGCAGAGATTATCCAGGCAGGAGGTATCGGATTGATTATTTGGTATGGAGCGGGCAGTGTGATTCGTGGCGAGGTTGGAATTGGAGTTCTGATCGCATTCATCATGTACATTCAGATGTTCTTCAGACCTATCCGAATGATTGCTGATAGATTCAATATTCTTCAAATGGGAATCGTGAGCACAAACCGAATTCTTAAGCTACTAGACAGCAAGGAGCATATTTCCGATGGTGGCGATTTTAAGACCGATACGATAAAAGGAGATGTGGTTTTTGACAAGGTCAAATTTGCGTACATAAACGAGGATTGGGTTTTGAGGGATATTTCCTTCAATGTACCTTCCGGGAATACTCTAGCTCTAGTTGGTGCCACTGGGGCAGGCAAAAGTTCCGTAATCAATTTGCTCAGTCGATTTTATGAGATAAATGAAGGTCTGATTAAGCTAGATGGGAAAAGCATTCGAGCGTATGATTTAAATAATCTTCGCTCCCATATCGGTGTTGTGTTACAAGATGTGTTTCTTTTTTCTGACACGATTTATAACAATATCACCTTGCGGAATGCAGATATTCCCAAGGAGAAAGTCATCGAAGCTGCTGAATTGGTTGGCGCTCGAGAATTTATTGAGCAGTTGCCTGGTGGATTTGATTACAATGTGATGGAGCGTGGAGCCACACTTTCTGTTGGGCAGAGGCAACTAATTTCATTCGTCCGGGCACTTGTTTATGATCCAAAAATCATCGTTCTGGATGAAGCAACTTCCAGCGTGGATACGGAAACGGAAGAATTGATTCAGAATGCTATTCAAAAGTTGATGAAAGGGCGAACATCTATTGTGATTGCCCATCGACTATCTACCATTCAAAATGCAGATCAAATCCTGGTACTAGATAAAGGAGAAATTGTTGAACGAGGCAATCATAGCTCATTGCTGGAAAAAGATGGATTTTATGCACACCTTCATCGCATGCAATACAAAGAGCTGGTGATTAGTTGACTAGTTAATCCCACCATGAGTGGGATTCAATTAATAAAAAAATTCACAACCTTTGCTGTTGACCGAACGTTCAGTCATAATATGAGTCCCAGATCAAAGGCACAGATTGAAGAAATTAGAGAAGCAAGTATTTCTAAAATACTGAATGCAGCTCTCGAACTCTTCGCCATCAAAGGGTTTGATTCCTCATCCATTGCTGACATTGCCAAAAAGGCTAACATTTCTAAGGGCTTGATGTATAATTATTTTTCAAGTAAAGATGACCTTTTGAAAGCCTTGATCGACCAGTTGAACAAAGGCGAGAAAAACATGATGGCAAACATTTTTGATGAAGACCCAAAAAAAATGCTGGAAAATGTAATCCGTGTGTTTTTCAAAGAACTACGAGAGAATTACCAACAGTGGGTGTTCATTTCCAAACTGGTCTTGCAAGTTGACAGGTTTGAGTTTGTCAGCACTCTTGCCAAAGAGATGTACTCGAATTATCTGATACTCTTTGAACAACTACTTACTGGCATTGGTATGAAGCAGCCATCAAGTGAAGCCAAACTGCTGGGGGCCATGTTTGACGGGATCGGCTATCAATTCTTGATCATAAAGGATGAATATCCTTTAGATGAAATAGAAAATTATTTAATTCAAAAATATTGTGAAGATGAAGTTTATTAAGCTCTTAGTAGCCCTATTTATTAGCAACGTCCTATTCGCTCAATCACCATTTGAGATCATAAAAAAGGCCGATGAAAAAATGCAGGGAAAATCCAATCGTGGCACTATGACCATGACCATTGTGCGCCCAAAGTGGACACGTGAGGTTACCATGAAAACGTGGGGAAAAGGCACGGAATACAGCCTCGTCCTTATTACTGCCCCTGCAAGAGACATGGGCATGGGCACCCTCAAGCGACAGAAAGAATTGTGGAATTGGCAGCCCAGTATAGACCGTGTAATTAAGCTCCCCCCATCCATGATGATGCAAAGTTGGATGGGATCAGATTTCACCAACGACGATCTGGTGAACCAGTCTGCAATGGTGACAGACTACACCTATGAGTTACTCGGAGACACCTTAATTGGGAAGTACGACACGTGGAAAGTAGCCCTTATTCCCAAAGAGGAAACAGCAGTAGTTTGGGGAAAAATAGAAGCCTACATTTCTAAAGACGACTACTTCCAAATGATTTTCAAATACTATGACGAAGATGACTATTTAGTAAATACGATGATCATGTCTGATATCAAAAAAATGGGTAACCTAACGATCCCTACAAAAATGGAAATGATCCCTGCCGAAAATCCGGATCAGAAGACTATTCTGACCTATTCCAATTTTGAATTTGATATTGAGTTAGCAGACAGTTTTTTTTCTCTTCAAAACCTGAAACGATTAAGATGATATGCTCTATCTAAAATTAGCCTGGCGCAACATTTGGAGAAATCGTAAACGAACCTGGATTACAGCCTCTTCTATAGGATTTGCTGTCTTCTTTGCTGTCTTCATGCAATCCATGCAGCTGGGTTCGTATCAACGCATGATTGACAATTCAGTGCGTTTTTATACCGGACACCTAGCCATTCATCAAGCTGCATACTGGGAGGAAAAACTTCTTGACAATGGCTTTGAGCAATCAAAAGTAGAAAGCCTCATATTGGATTCAGAAACAATAGATGTGGCCGTACCACGTCTCACGTCATTTGCTCTTGCTTCTTATAAAGACAAAACCAAAGGTGCATTGATCAACGGTGTTGATCCAATACTGGAAGCTCGGCTCACCTATTTGGATAACAAATTAACCGCGGGATCTTATATGTCTGGCAATGGAGTTCTTGTGGCAAAAGGTCTAGCAGAATACTTGAAAATAAGTGTTGGAGATACCCTCATTTTTGTGAGTCAGGGCTATCATGGAGTTAATGCCGCAGGAAAATATCCGGTAGAGGGCATTTTAAAGTTTCCCGTTCCGGAGCTCAATCAAAGCGCTGTGTACCTCCCGCTTCCACTTGCTCAGGAATTCTTTGGTGCCGAAGGGATCATCACTTCGTATTCCTTGCTGATGAATGAACCCGATGAGATCACGGAAGTCCAGTCGTCTCTCGCTGGTTTTGCGAAAGAAAATGATCTTGAAGTTATGAACTGGGAAGAGATGATGCCAGAACTTTTGCAAGGAATTGAAATGGATTATTACGGGGGATTGATCATGATCTACATTCTTTATGCGGTCATCGGTTTTGGTATCCTTGGCACCTTTCTGATGATGACAAAAGAGCGAACGTATGAATTTGGAATTCTGGTTTCCATTGGCATGAAGAAACTAAAAATCCAGTTCATGGTCGCACTGGAAATCCTGATGCTCACCTTTTTCGGTGTACTGCTAGGATTGGTAGCAAGCTTCCCTCTTACTTTCTATTTTTTCAACAATCCAATTGAATTCACAGGAGATGCAGCCAAGGCGTATGAAAACTTCGGGTACGAAGCAATCATTCCGTTTTCGCTGGACCCGGTGATTTTTTACAGTCAAGGGGTGGTTATCCTGATTATCTCATTGTTCCTAGGCATCTACCCCATGCTGGCTATTCAACATTTGAAAATCATTAAAGCTCTAAAAGAATGATATTCTCACTATCCTGGAAAAATATTTGGCGATCCAAGCGAAGAAGCCTGGTCGTAATCGGAGCAATAATTATCGGAGTTTGGGCTTTGATTTTTATGATTGCTTTTTACAACAGTTTCGGGGCAGCCTTCTCGAAAAATGCTATCAATTACGAATACTCACACATTCAAATTCATAATCCTGATTACTTGATTGAGCCTGATATTTTCAATCAAATAGACGATGAAGAGCAGATTATCAGCTTATTAAATGAGAATCCATCGGTCATATCTTATTCTGGCAGACGAAAGGTCAATGGTATGATTGCAAGTTCTAAAACAAGCATCGGTGTGCAGATATATGGCGTTGACACCAGGGCGGAATCAGAAACAACTCGCTTAGAAGAGCAATTGATAGATGGGACGTACTTCAATAAAATAAAAAGAAATCCCGTCTTGATCAGTGCGAAGGTGGCCGATAAACTGAGAGTAAAAGTTCGCTCCAAAATCGTCATCACTTTCCAGGACATGGAAGGCAACATCACCTCTGCGTCTTGTCGCATAGAAGGAATTTTCGATTCTAAATCACCAAAAATTAATGAAGGCGTTATCTATCTGCGAAAGTCAGACCTAAACCGACTAGTGGGAGCAGATGGCATCAATGAATTCGCAATTTTATTGAACAACTCTGAGCAGATTGATGAAATGAAAAGTACGCTCACATCAGTCACCGCAAATACCGTACGATCCTACAAAGAAGTTGCTCCCGAATTCAATCTGATGGAAGAATCCTCGGTAGTGACCAAGCAATTGCTGACAGTGGTCATCATGCTTGCTCTGCTTTTTGGAATCGTAAATACCATGCTCATGGCGGTACTGGAGCGCACAAAGGAAATAGGCATGCTTCGATCTGTGGGCATGAAAAAACGAAGTGTATTTTCAATGATTATGATAGAAACTTCCCTAATGGGACTACTTGCCGGGCCTATCGGTTTGACATTCGGATACTTGACCATTCTCTGGCTAGGTTCGACAGGACTTGACCTTTCGGCCTATTCAGATGCTTTGAAAGAATATGGGTTTGATTCCGTATTCTATCCTCAAATTAAGAACAGCACTTACCCAATACTTATGTCGGTGGTCATGTTCACGGCATTTAGTGGCGCCATTTATCCGGCGATAAAAGCCATTCGATTGAATCCTTTAGAAGCTATTAGAAAACTATAATTATGAACGTAATAGAAGCAACTCAATTGGTGAAAACCTATAACCCTGATACAATTCCTGTGCATGCGGTTAACAATGTCAGCTTGGATATTAAAAAGGGTGAATTCACAGCGATCGTGGGGCCATCAGGATCAGGCAAGACCACCCTACTCAACATGATCGGTGGATTGGACACCCCAACAGAAGGAAAGGTGATCGTAGATGGTGTGGAAATTGACAATTTGAATCAATCAGAACTAACAGATTTCAGGATGCACAACATTGGGTTTGTGTTTCAGTCCTACAATCTCATACCCGTCATGACAGCCAGAGAGAACATTGAATTCATTATGCTCTTGCAGAAGATAGACAAAAATGCCAGAGAATCACGTTCCGAAGAACTGATGGAGAAAATGGGTATATCCGAAACAAGTAAACGACGGCCTTCGGAACTGTCAGGTGGACAACAACAACGTGTGGCCGTAGCACGCGCACTTGCTTCCAAACCCAAATTCATTTTGGCGGACGAACCCACAGCAAATCTTGACAGTCAATCCACAAATTCATTGCTGGATATCATGGCCAAGATGAATGAAGAAGAAAATGTAACGTTCGTGTTTTCTACACATGATCAGCGCGTGATTGATAAAGCAAAAAGGGTAATCACCATTGTGGATGGTAAGGTGGAATCCGATGAGACGAAATAGTGCCCTTTTATGAAACCGCCAATAACTTCGTTATGCTCATCAATAAATTTGGTCATTTACCATTGTAAACTCCCAAATTCCTTGATTTCGCAAGCCTCGTTCTTGACGTTCATAAAAAACACTCAACTCAATTTCTTTTTCTCTTTTTTCGAGCTTCATCGTCGCACAGTATACGGCTACATTTTTTCCATCGTTCTTCTTATGACCAGTTTTACAGCTATCTGCCAGGAAGATGAGGACGAAAAAAAACTTCTCGTAAATGGTTACATCAAAGACATGGTGACCTTCACGTTTCAGGAAGACGTGGATTCAGCGTTGACCGAAAACCTCATCCACAACCGCATAAATTTCCAATGGTTTCCCACAGAAAAACTAACTGGCAAATTAGAAATTCGGAATAGAATGTTTACCGGAGATGGGGTAAAAACGATTCCCGGGTATGCCCAATTACTAGACGTAAACAACGACTACTTCGATCTTTCCCTTACGACAAAAGGCGACCGTGTCGTCATTCAATCTATGATAGACCGAGCCTACTTGCAATGGAATGAAGAGAAATGGCAGTTGAGCGTTGGTCGTCAACGTATCAACTGGGGTGTAAATCTTGCTTGGAATCCCAATGATATTTTCAACGCCTACTCGCTTCTTGACTTTGATTATGAGGAACGACCGGGCAGTGATGCGATCCGGTACCAACGTTTCATCGGCTATGCCGGAGGATATGAATTTGCTGTGAAAATGGCCGATAGCTGGGAAGAGTTGACTGCCGCTGGCATGTACAAATGGAATAAGGGAAACTACGATCTACAGGTGCTTGGAGGCGTGATGCAAAACAACGCTGTTCTTGGGGGAGCGTGGGCCGGCAATATCGGACTGACGGGATTTAAAGGGGAGTTCACGTATTTCAATTCACTTGACTCAGCGAAAGGAAATGCTTTTCTTACATCCATAACCACAGATTGCTCTTTCCCAAACTCCTTGTATCTCAACGGATCTATTCTGTACAATTCCTACAGCAAAAATGTTGCTGGGTTAGGTTTCTCAAGCACAGCAAATCTGGATGTGCGATCCATATCCTCCACCAAATGGTCAGCGTATCTTCAGTCTTCTTATCCTTTCCATCCGCTATTGAATGGCAGTTTGATGGTGCTGTTCTTCCCTGGAGATGATGGCGTACTCTTTGGCCCCTCACTTACCTATTCTCCTGTCACCAATTTAGATTTTGACCTAATTAGTCAGTTGTACTTCGACAAAAGTCAACCGGATGCGTACTTGGTGTATGGGAGGTTGAAGTGGTCGTTTTAGAAATCCCGAACGATATAAGAGCATTATTTTTTACCCTTTTCACCTGAAAATAAGCCCCGCCATGAAGAACTGGAAAGTCAATTTGCAAATCGCAGAATACATATCTCTCAATCTCGAACGGCATTTTTCATCTTTTCCATAATCATTTTTCTCCGTTCTGTTGCAATAGACGGAATAAGTTGAGCTTCTATGAATTCATCCCGATTTGATTGGTTTAAAACATACAGGATGGCTTCTTGTAAATAAGATTTCACTTTGGTGTCAGAGGATGATATAGCATTAACTATATC
>JAAEPI010000388.1 GCA_024232835.1 Cytophagales bacterium | reverse complement strand
GGCTGCGCCAGCAATGATTCGGGTAATTGTAGGTACATTTGGCAACCCGCAATCGCCTAATTGTGGGCGTTAGGCGTAAATATTCACCAAATTAAATAATTGGTACTACCCACTATAAACAACGCATCACTAACATTCAATATTTTTAGCCTAATGATTGGTATAATTTTCCAGTATTGTCATTCTTCCCAACGATGCTATACTATCGTTAAACATTAAGAAGCCACTTATAAAACAGAACATCACCCGCACCGGATGTCATAGGAGATTGAAAAATGGCAAAAAAAAGAAGATTGATTACCTTTGATTGGGCCATGAAACGCTTGCTGCGCAGCAAAGCCAATTTCGATATTCTGGAAGGCTTCTTGAGTGAGTTGCTAACCGATGACATCACCATTCTGGAAATTTTGGATAGCGAAAGCAATAAGGAAACGAGCCAAGATAAATTCAATCGGGTTGACGTGAAAGTAAAGAACAGCAAAAATGAAGTTGTCATCATCGAGGTGCAATACGCCCGTGAATTCGACTATTTTCATCGAATTTTATTGGGTGTCAGTAAAGTCATCACCGAACACCTGCAAGAATCTGATATTTATGCTCAGGTGGTCAAAGTTATCTCAATTAACATTCTCTATTTTGATTTGGGGCAGGGAGAAGATTATGTGTATCATGGCGCCACCAATTTTAGGGGGTTGCATGAAGATGATGAATTGCAGTTAAGCCAGCAGCAAAAAAAGCTATTTGATAAAAAGAAGGTATCAGATATTTATCCTGAGTATTACCTGCTCAAGATTAATCAATTCAATGACATCGCCAAAGATAACCTGGATGAATGG
>JAAEPI010000387.1 GCA_024232835.1 Cytophagales bacterium | reverse complement strand
CAGCACTGCATGAACACTTAGGACAATTCATGGCGTTTTTCTGTAAAAACAAGAAAACTATACATAATTAGCAATGCCATTTTCTGTATTCTGGCTCCACCGATGATTTCATCGTAAGTCAGTGAGGTCGTAGTTTTTCCATAGAGTACGCCCCATGCGGTAGAATTGTATGCATTAGACTCAACATTTAGCAAATAATACCCATTGGGTATTAGGCCGACAGAGTGAACCTGGTTTTGAACGCTTCCATAAGAATGTACCAATGTGTACGAGACTGCATCGGCCAATGTGAAATCCTCCATTGTTCTGATACCGAACTCTAAATCATAGATTGCTTGACTTTCCCATTCATGAACCTCATAAAGCCTGACTCCTAGATTTTTTCCATTATTGTCGATTGGATCACCGATAGTGAGCTTTACATATAATTCGGTGCAGTTCAAACCTGTGGGAACCTGTAACCCCATCCACCTTTCATATGGAGCATTTGTACTGTTGGTATTTAAGGAACCTATGCCAACAGGAACAAATGAGGTCCTGGTTTTTACCCTTTGATTTGGCTCATATACAAATTCGGAGTACCCTCCGGTTGGATATGTTATTTTTTCTAGCATCCCAATATAATATGTATTTGGGTTTGCATCCCTAGAAGTGGCAGTAACAACTGACGAACCAGAACACGAAGTTTCTGTTGCCGTGGGACTAGCTATAAGAGAGCTGGCATTACTAGAATGAACTGTGCTATTGATATACCCCCAATGATCTTGGATTTTTGAGTCTTTTCTTGGAAGAACCTGTTGGTCATAATAGAAAAATTCATACCATTGATCATCCATTATGACGGAACTTAATTTGAGGCGGTGATTAGCAGCCTCAAAAGTGTCGGCAGTACTGTTTGTTATCAGTTCATAATTGGAATTAATCTGAGATGCTGTCCCTGTTCTACTAAAGAAACTCTGAATAAAATCTATCCGTTTTAAAGGAGTACTAACTCCATCTTCGAATACCTCAATTTTATCAAGTTTATAGCCCCTCGGATTCAGAGCTAAATCTTGCAATAAATCCGCTCTCTTAAGACTTGAATAGAATTCAACCCTTCCATTCTCGAAGGTGATTCTTTCTAACGTCTTTGTAGCAATTGTTGAATACGATAAACTTTCCTGAACCCCTAGATTATCTGGACAGGATGGTGAACTGGAGTTACCTATCACAGTGTATTTAACAGCACTTATTCCAGCAAAAGAACCTTGTGTGTTGTCTTTATAGGTAAAATCGACAATACGCCCTATTGGTGAAATTATTTTACTTAAATACCAAGAGGACAAAAATTGACTGGTTTCAGCAGAATTGGTGGTTATAGTAGCTTCTGATTCTTCAAATTCAAACGTGAAGCCATCAGGTGTTTTCACTATCCAATAGTAATCTTGAGCTCCAATACTACCGTGAATTGATATACTGATGTCATCTTGTGTGATTAGTTGTACTGACGCGTTAGTATGCCTATATATGAACTTACCAGAGTATCCGAGGAAATTATAAAAGAATATATCAGGCTCACCATCTTTTATTCCTCCGGCCAAGTTGGTGATAAGTGCACCATCCGATCCATCATATACGCTTCCAGGTGAACGTATTTCATCCATTTCACTCTCACTGATAGTTCCATTTACACCCCCTCTGGTATCATCAAGCCCTCTAACCGATCTTGTTATCACACCACCTGCATTAAGTGACCAACCAAGTCCTACCCAGCTAGCCTCTTCTTCTACTTTTATACCTCCAGCATGATAGCTAATAGAGATAGGTATGTTGACGTCTTTTTCACTGATTTGATGCAGTGGTACAGTAATATTAGGAATCCCTGTATACATGCCCACGGGTGTATCCCCATACTTACCCAATGATGCTGCATCCGGCGAGGGGGGAATTACTTCTATAGTGGGAGTTTGAGAAAACCCCAAAAATGGTAGAAATGACAAGAACACTACAAGTATGACTGTCCTATTTATAAATTCAAAGTGTTGTTTCTTTGACATAATTGATAATGTTTTTTTGAAGTGATTTATGGTTTTCAGTTTTATTCGTAGTTAATTTTTTATATCAAGCCCAACCACAGGGATTGGTGTAGAGTTGTTTGGATTCAGTGGTCGACCAGTTGTTCTGCTCTTTCAGTGAAAGTCGTTGTGTGAGAATTAGAAAAATAAATTTCATGATTGGTTGGGTTGTTTAGTTTCAAGATTCAAAGTGATCAGTTCATGCCCATTAATAGTGGAGCGGCTTCACTACCCACAAAAGCGGTTTGATCTTTTGAGAATTGAAACTTGAATTGCAACCTGCCTACATCGCTTTTCAAATCCGTCTCCGCACGTAAGGAAGTACCGAGGTAGAAAGTCACGTGGCAATTTTCAAAGTCTCGTTATTTGGATAATCTGTGAGCAGACTAGAGTTGGATGATTGTTTCAGATAGCGATGTTTTCCTTTAGATGAGTGAATCCTCATCACGGGGTTTTCATATGTCTTCATTGGTTCTTCATGCGACCCTGTCATATTCAATGCTCAATTGACATAGTGAGAT
>JAAEPI010000386.1 GCA_024232835.1 Cytophagales bacterium | reverse complement strand
GAAACGAAATTTTTATGAAACCAAGGATTGGTTTTTTCAGCTTCGACAAAATTCTCAGCACTAGCCATGAGCATCTCATCAACCACATCCACACCAATTACTCCATTTTCCTGACGGCTGAAGTACGCAAATTGTAATAACTCCATGCCCCCCGCCTACGCCGACATACAAAATTTTTGGATTGTTAACCAGATCTCTCGGATGTACTGTGCTGCCACAACCATAGTTCATCTCTTGCATTTTTTTCGGCATGTCTAATCCCGGAAATGCCCAAATAGGTGTTGTGGTACAGCAAAGCCCCACGTCAGGAGTCTCGACGGCTTTTTTATAAATGTCTTTAGTAGTTTCTAAATATGTTTCCATTTGTATTTTTATTAATCTGATAATGATCCACCACAGCTAGATCCAGTACCTGCCGTACATCCAAAGCAATGCTGATTCAAAACAATCTCTCTATTAGCCAATTGGTTCAGGTCAAATTCAGAAATGTGATTTGCGCCTTGCACCTTTAGCTCGAGCATTTGGTTGAAATCACAATCGTACAAATACCCATTCCACCCAACACTTATCATATTTCTACACATAACACTTGCGGCCGCTGAGAGATTAAATGCACTGACGAGTTCTGACATATATTCTTCATAGTTGCCTGAATTAATCAAATACTCCAAGTACCGACTCACTGGTAAATTTGTTAATGCAAGAAGGTTGTCGAATTCTATAGAATAACCATCTTTAAGCTTTTTCTTGAACTCAAGTTCCAAGTCCGCTTGATTTCCAGGCAGAAATGCACCTGACGGATTATAAACTAAATCCAGCTTCAGGTTGGTTCCTTGTTTACCATATCCAATGGTATTAAGTATCTCCAATGCTTTGATAGACTTTTCAAAAACCCCATCTCCTCGCTGCGCATCAGTTCGCTTGGCAGAAAAGTAAGGAAGTGACGAAACAACATGAATATTGTGTTTTTTATAGAAGGCTGGCAAGTCGCTATACTTGGGATTAGCAAGAATTATGGTAAGATTACAACGTACAATGATCTCCTTTCCTAATTGAGAAAGTTCTTCTACAAACCAACGGAAGTCAGGGTTCATTTCTGGAGCACCACCAGTCAAATCTATAGTCTCAATTGATGATTCTTGGATTGCATCCAAACAGAGCTGCATGGTTTCTCTAGTCATTATCTCCTTTCGATCTGGCCCGGCATCCACATGACAATGCTTGCAGACTTGGTTGCACATTTTGCCCACATTAATCTGAAGAGTATCGATACGCATGGGCAAAAGGGGGTAGAGACCAATTGCTTCCAATTTTGACGAAAATGAAGGAAGGCAGATTGAATCAGAATCATCCAGAACGACCATTTGGCCTTCAGGGGATCCTAATCTACGTTCTTGTCGTTTGAGGGTAGCAAAACTCATTACATCAATTTTTCATTCACCTGATCCATCATTTGCACTCCATGAACAAGTGATGCTCCACTTTGGATAGCGGCCGTGACATGCACAGCCTCCATCATTTGTTCTTCATCAACTCCCTTGGAAAGGCAAGAAGACGTATAAGAATCGATGCAATATGGGCACTGAACTGCATGAGATACCGCAAGGGCGATCAGAGACTTCTCGCGACTAGTAAGTGCGCCTTCTTCAAAAACGGAATTATAGTAGTCAAAAAATTTATCACCTAGCTTTTTTTGGAACTTTGAGATGTCTCCAAATTTTTTTAAGTCTTCTCTATTGTAATAAGTGGATTTCATGTCAAGTTTTGATTAGGTAAAAATATTAGAAATACCAAAGCTACTTATGTTATGATCATATATTAGGTAGCAACTGCCAGTATCGTGACACATCGTGTTGTTTAAAAAGTTAAGTAATAAGAGGAATTGATTTTTTTTATTGCTATATTTAGGTATTCCTTATTAGGATACAGCGGTAGATTAGTTACTTAGAAAATTGGTTGAAAAACCAGTCCGATTATTTGCAGATATTATCAAATGATAATATCTTTGTGATAATAGATAGTGAGTATCTATTCCATAGCTGGTTCTTAATGAGGAAGGGTTACATTTGTAGCCCTTCTATTTTTTACAAAAAAACCAGCTAATTGTGATAAATGACCGAATTGCATTGTTAATAGAATCTCTAGGACTATCCAAGAATAGGTTCTCAATTGAAATTAAAGTCAGCCCTCCGGTAGTACATAACATTGTCAAGGCTAGAAGGAGTAAGCCGAGT
>JAAEPI010000385.1 GCA_024232835.1 Cytophagales bacterium | reverse complement strand
CTCCCCCCAACTCCTGGTGACTGTACCCCGCATGATAGATCGCCTTAAGACTCTCTTCGAGTAAAACCAGGGCCTGGGGATCCATAGCACGAACATCTTCAGGGGGTATCATAAAAAATTGGGGATCCAATCCATAAATATCATCCACCAAACCTGCATAGTAGTCAGTTTGGACACCCCAACACTTTTGGGTAACAGGGGCAATAGCACTAATCCCCTTGCATAGGAGATCCCAATACTCATGAAGAGTAGGCGCTCCGGGAAAACGACAGGCCATTCCAACAACTGCGATCTCCTCTTTTGGAGCACGAGTTCGGCGAGAGCAACGTTTACTCCTGGTTTTTATAGACTCTTGTCTTAAACCGGAAATTTGCGACTCATACACGGAACCTTCTTTAGAATTATGTAAAGATGGTTCAAAAGAAAATCGTCTGGAAACCGCTCCAGGATGGGTCATTTGCAACCATGAGGACAAAGTCTGAATGGTGGAATGCTCTAGCAAAATGGAAGGCTCAAGTTCCAATTTCAGCTCTTTATTCATGTTTCGAAGGATTTGCGCCAGTAAAATCGAATCCACTCCATAGTCCGCAAAGGAAGTTTGGACATCCAGTTGGCCAGTTTTTAATTTAAGCTCCGACTCAAACAATGATTGTAACCACTCTTCTACAGGGTTTTCTGCATTTGAAGCTGTGATGTGCCGAATAGTGGTTTCTTCTAGAACTGGAGATTTCTTTACGGTCCCAATCTTTTGTTCTGGACACTCTTTTTTAGCTTGCAGTAAAATCTCAGACTTAAACGTAGAAGGGGCTACCATTACCGGCATCACTACAGGATGTTCTAAGTTAGATAGGATTTGATCAAGGAATTCCAGACCTTCTCTATCGCTGATACTTAGAAGTCCTGTATCGACATAAGACTGTGATCTCACTTCTCCCATTCCAGACTCTTTCCAACTTGGCCACTGAATACTTACTACAGGAAATCCTCGATAATGGGCTTGTGCATAGTAATCCATAAACGCATTCGCCATAGCGTAATCACTTTGTCCGACACCTAAAGATGGAATGATCGAAGAAACGGAAGAGAAGAGTAAGACAAATTTGAGTTCCACGGGGTCTACAAGCTTCATTAAATTCAGGAGCCCTTCTACTTTCGGAGACAAAACCCTTGAAATACTTTCTGGGGTCTTTCGAATAAAGGCAGGATTGTCTACGTCCACCAATCCTGCCGCGTGAATAATACCCGTTACAGCTCCCATGGATGTTTTAACGGCCTGATACTGTTTCTGCAGTTCCTCTTGATTATCCAAAGGAAAAGTCATAACCAGAACTTCTGCACCCAAAGATTCCAGTTCTTGAATATTTTTTATCTTCTCTTGAATTGAAATTGAAAACTCCTCTACCCTCATCCACTCTTCCCGTGAAGGCACGCTTTCTCTCCCGGTTAGTACTAAACGTTTGATCCCATACCTCGTAACCAAATGGCGGGCACAAAGAAGTCCCAATCCCCGGGTTCCACCTGTAACAAGTACCACTTGTGTATCAGGGGAAGAGTTACTCTGAGGGTGAGAACTTTCAAGCCTTGTCTCTTTCAGGAAACTCGTATACCGCTGCTCTTTTCGATAGCAGATTTCCACCTCTTTTGAGTGAGAAGAGAGCTCTTTAAAAACAACTTCCGCTTGTCTCTTATGCTTCCTCATATCAGGATCCAAATCGACATGGAGAGAATTAATGGAAGGATATTCGCTTCCGAGTACACGGTATAATCCGACTCGTTCTGCACCTTGTAGTGAGGAAACTTCATTTTTATATGTTTCCAGCCCCTGGGTAAGATAAATAAGTCGCATACTCTTCACGCGTCTCTCTTCAATTACTTCTTGTAATTGTGGAATCCAGCCATTGTAAGCGGAAGGATTTGAACCAATTCCTGTGAGATCAATCCAGGAAT
>JAAEPI010000384.1 GCA_024232835.1 Cytophagales bacterium | reverse complement strand
ATATTCTTGTTGAAACGTGATTGAAACGCGCGCAAGCTTGTATTTTGAATGAGTGAGTCAGACCAAGATTGGAAGGCAACATATGTTTGGCTGTAAAATATGCAACAAAATGTAATACTTGGGAATTTCAACATGAAAATACGACCTTCAAAAAAGGCCCAGCCCCCGCATTGTGCGCTTCCTCTCATTAGAAAAAAATGACGCTATTATGAATTCGAAAAAACGTACATTAGCTGGCAAACCCACGTCTACTCATGGCAGAAATCCTTCTATTCGACAAAATAATAGAATGTGATAAGAGAGTGAGACAATCACTTTGCCGATGCAAATAAACGTCTAAAAACATAACCAAAATGATAGTGAGAGGAAAAAGGCATGATATAAAATAAATGCCCAGTGATTAATAAAGGGTGACCAGAGTGATAATAAGTGAGGTGAAAATGATGAACAGTTAGCAACTGACTCTTAATAATAATAAAGAGATCAGAGTGATATTGATTGATATGGAAATGATGATCAGTTGGCCAAGATGTGAGGTAAATAAACGCCTGACTATTAATAATAAAGAATGATAAAATAATGTTGATTGAGATGGCAATGATGATCAGTTGGCCAAGATGTGAGATAAATAAACGCCCGGTAAAAAAGAGAGACCCAAAATAATATTGAGTGAGATAATTAAACCCCAACGGACTTTCGTTGGTCGTCCAAGTTTTGCAAGCGCCCACATTTGAAGAAGCCGCACATACAGTATGTTTCTGTCATAGACGAATAGCCCTTCCACTGGCCATGCAGATTTGAACGCGTTGACAGATGGTCAAGCAGTTATCCATGTACGAAGGTCCCGCAGGTCGTTTTAGGTGATTGTCGTAGCACGCTTGACTGGGGAAGGTGCGACGACAGGAGGAACAAGTGATCCAGCGTTTCTTTATGTATGTGCCAGTTCCAGAAAAGCCATAATTGCATCTCGACGAGCAGGATTCGTTGTGATCGATGTCGTGATAATATCCAGCGTTGCATTTTTCGCAGAAGTATGATCGTTCCAGGAAGCCCGGCATGCTGGAGATGACATAGACATTTCCGCCACCGATTAATATTTTGACCACCTTTTCTGCCCTCTCTCCCTCAAATATCAATCCCGCTCCCTTGTCCATACTCCACACTTTGAGTTGGTAGGTAGGAGATAGCGCCGCTTGGAATTTCTGAATGGAAAAACCCGGCTGCAATGTTGAATTTTCAGCCTCCCCAATGCCAATACGCTAAAAGTTGTCTGTCTGCGTATGTAATCGAAGGAACGATGCGGCGCGGGAAGCGCGCAGAAGGGATAAACAACGGAAAGTGGAGAGTGAGTTGCGATAGAAATAACTTGTGAGAAAGATGTGTTTGTGAAAACACGTGCATTTTGTTGGAATGATTTTATGAAGATTGTGTGGCGCCATTTCGTGTTAGTTGTAGACTAGGCCTTTTTGTTTCAGAAATTCCAAGCGGCGCTAT
>JAAEPI010000383.1 GCA_024232835.1 Cytophagales bacterium | reverse complement strand
CCCATTATCTCCAGAAGCGCTACAATGCTGAAAGACTTTGGGATAGAACGGCCAACTCTGGTTTTTGACCGAGGAGGCTACGGGGTTCATTTTTTCAGTGAACTTGATTATGACGCTGACTTTATAACCTGGACTAAGCATCTGAATAAACAAATTTTAATCAATATACCTAGCAGTGCATTTACCGTGGGAGTTCTGTGTGGTGAGAACCGTTTTTTAGTATGTGAGAAACAGCATACTGTTCGTGAATCAGCGCAAAATGCTAAAAAAAACGGACGGGACAAACCGGCTTGCATGGATTTGCGTTTAGTTGTGCTTCATGATATCAAAACAGGTAAACGCATGGGAATTTATACGAATAATAAAGACAAGCCTGTCTATGATATAGCTTGGTATATGCTCCAGCGTTGGGGAAAATCAGAGAATGTGTACAAAGAATTCATGGCCTGTTTCAATTTGGATTATCACCCTGGTTATGATATCAAAGAACTTGAAAAACAGCCATTGGTTGATAATCCAGATGTAGCTCTCACAAGTAAGGCGATTAAATCTTTGAAAAAAGAGGTAAAACTAACAGAGAAAGAAATCCTGTTCAATGAGATGAAACTTGAAATACGACCGGATAAACGTTTAGGCAAAAAGATATCAATACTGAAAAAAGAAGTAAAGAGAGCTGTAGAGGACATCAACCAGCTCGAACAAAAACTGTCAAAACTTGAAGACAAGGTGCCAATAACTGAACTGCTGCAGGGCAAACCTATGAGCCGAGCAGATTTAGAAAAGAAAAAGCTCTATGATTTTGCGCAGATCATGGCATACCATTCACGAGAACGGTTGTTGGAAATATTAAAGCAATACTATAGCGACCCGAGAGACCCTAAGCAGGTGCTTGATATGATTACAACAAAGCCAGGACTTGTCAAGCTGGTTGGAAACACGCTTATGGTTATTCTTGAGTGGATTGAGAATAAAAAACATCGTGAAGCAGCAAAGCAATTTTGCAATAAATTGAATCAACTCAGCATCAGATTAGTTGGAAGACTTGACGTTAAGCTGTCTTTTCATATAGCTCGTTACCCGTAGAAGCCCCAT
>JAAEPI010000382.1 GCA_024232835.1 Cytophagales bacterium | reverse complement strand
GCGATTGTTTTACCCATATCTCATGATAACCTTTTTTCGTGCGTAATTAGTTTGCATTACGGATAAAGATAGCATAGATTATCATGAGATAAAAGAGGAACAAGAAACGAACGTTAAGATTGGACAAATTGTATTCGCTTCTCCATATCAAGATTGAATGAGCCGTAAGGATTCACATGCTTAAAGAAAAGCGGCGTTAATCCTCGCCAATCTGCATCGGTCATTTGGTCAGCCCAGTAAGGTTCTGACAATACTTCCTGAGCCATTAGCGTGTTCACGTAAACGAGTGAAGATTGGAGCAGGTGGAGAGCTAACAATGAAATTTCCTGAGTTTCTACATTATTACTGCTGAACTCACCTTGTTTTCCATAAAAGATGAAGCCATTTGCACTGTTCCAATTTTCAACCACATTTAATCCCTCGTGGATTTCTCTACGCATCACCGGATCGGTCAAGTATCGGCAAAGGAATATCGTTTTCAGAGCCCGGCCTAATTCTGACAAAGCTTTGTAGGTTGGGTGCTGATAGTTGTTTCGGTTAAATCGTTTAAGGATTGCGTCTGAGTCAGCCGTATTCAACCGCAAAGCAGTCGCATATTTCACCATTTCATCGTACTGCTCTCGAATTAGCTTCCAATTAATCGCCTTTCTCAATATTGCAATTAAGTTTGGGTAGCTGTCTACATCTTCTGGAAATGGCAAGCTGAGCTTTTGCTTGTGCAGATTTTTTAAGCGGGGCATGAGTTCAAAGCCCAGCAATTTGCAAAACGCAAATCCCACTTCGCTCTGCCCATGTGTATCTACATAAGTTTTATCAACTTGCTGCTCTGTACAATGCCGAAGCACCCCTTCAATCATTGAAGCAACTTCTGAGGAAGATGGGGCTTTTAGCTGAGAATAAATACATAAGGAATTTTTGGCCACATGCCAGTAGACCATCACACCAGCTCGACGGTAACGTTTGTGCCATTGTGTTCTCAAGTTTTGGTTCCAGGCTGCAAACTGTTTCGAGTCAGATGCACACCATGTATCCTCTGCCCCCCATATTTTGGGATCTTTGATTTCCAGCGTGGCATTAATCGTGCTTTGAATCGCTTGGCGTATTGAGCTGCGACTAATGTAGCGACGACGTGTGTATTGAAGGTTGGCATAGCTGAAGCCATGATCTCCCATGCTCATGCTCGTTAATCCAGTATTTGTTCCCAAGCCGAATAAGCATAAAAGTAGCCGCTTTCGCAATTCAGCCTGATCTAGTTTTTCTATCCCAGTTAGGCTGTGGAAGTGAGCTGTGAAGTTAACACGATCATCAACTTCTTTGATAATATCGAGCAAACTGGTCATCCACCAGTGTTGGCGAATATGGTTCTTTAATGCCCTCAAATGGGTTGGCTCAACCTGCTTATCTAGAGGGGTAAGGCGAATCCAGCCTTTATCTTTTTCCAAAATATCAACATCGTGGTTATCCGGTAATGTATCATTGAAGTGTTGCAAAGCTGATGACATTTGCGTCTGAAGCTTTTCTATAAAAATATCAGCATCTAAAGGCAGATTTAATGCTTCATAATATTCGTTCCTTTTAGTAGAAAAATCTGATGGGACATCCTCATCTGGGTTTCTAAATCTGTTTCCAGCTGTCAGCCAGATTTCTTTGCACCGCAATTTTTCTCGAAGCGTCTGTAGTACACACAGTTCATATCTGACCCGCCTGATTCGTTGATTTCCATTTTTATCTTGCTGGTAGATCCAACTGTGCCACTGTTTCTGTATTACATCATCTAAAGGGACTTCTTCTTCAACCGGATAATACGGATCGCTTTCTTCTAAATATGCTGAGATCAGGGAAAGCGCATCGATGAGCGGTTTATAGCGGTCATTATTTGAACGAAATTCAAGCACTTCCAATAATTCTGGCAAGATTTGGCGATAGTGATGTGTGTAGGAGCCGCTGATTCGAGTTTGAACAGACTGATAGTAATTTCCCGTCTGTTTTGATTCTTTGACAAGTTGTTCCAAGCGATCTTCACCAATGAGAGGAAAGAGAACATCACGAATAATTCCATCTGGATTTTCCCAAATCGCTGAGGCCATACGAAAAAGTAGCTGCTGTTTGCCTCCTACCTTGATAAAATCGGCCAACAGTTCCTTCTCTACTTTTTGTTTGGCCCGAAGTCGGATTGTATTGAGTAGTTGGATCAAAAGCTCGACTAGTTGATCAGTTAGTTGCCTTTCTCGTACACAGCTAAAAGCCGCTAGCAGGGCGATTGTATGCTCATCATGATGGCGTTGTAGATGACTCAGGGATTCAATCATCGCCTTTTGAGCGTATTCCTCAAGAAACCTTTGTGGAATATCGGCAAAGAGATCGGTGGGTAAACCAATCTCCTGCAAATATTTCAACCGGCCAGCAACGACCCTCATTGTTTTGACTTTGGCTTCACCTGCATCTGATCGCAATTCATGGATGGGATAGTTGGCTGGATCATCATGGTCTTGATTGGTCGAAACATTCTCAATGATGATTTCTTGCTTCTTATGGACGAGCTGCTTCAGCTTTTTTTGTACATCAACATTGATCTTGGAGGCTGTTTCTGCAAAGAATTGTTGTTCATACTGGTGAATGGCCGATAAGGTCAATCGTCGCATTCGACCTTCTGTTGGCGGCTCAATTTTCTGTTCTTTCAGATGCTGATAGGCGACCTTTTCAAGGTGAAGAAGCCGATGCTCCTTTGGCAGAGCATTTTCAACTAACCAATTTCGCAAGTCGGCTTGGTCTTTAACGGTGGTCGGTTGAAAACCTAGCCAATCCCGAATAAGTACACGAAATCTCATTCCGGTACGGCCGTACCAGTCGAATTGATTTATGAGATCTGGTGATTCAGCTAATTGCTCTGCAACCCAATTAATTGCTTCAGACGGTATGTCCTCTAGTTTTTCGGGGAAGCGACTGTTTTCTTGAAAATATTTGAGTAGAAGGGCTTGAGCTAGTCGATTCCCTTTTCTTCGACGTACAAGAAAATCT
>JAAEPI010000381.1 GCA_024232835.1 Cytophagales bacterium | reverse complement strand
TTGAAAGCATAATGTTAAAAAAACACCCTGTATAATATTCATCAATCCGTAATTGTCTAATTGACATCATGTGAGTGCTTTCGATCTTTCCTTGGCTGCAGTTCTCGAACTTTCCAATAGGTAGTAAGGGGCATTGTCAGAGGTAGTAAGGGGCATGTTAGTTGTAAGGGGCGTGGTTTCAATAGACCATTGGCTAGACATCTCCTCCAATCATAACTGGTCATGGGCGTGGTTAAACCTTGTCAGGAGCTCCCTCCACTCTCATCTACAGAAGCTCTGAAATAGTGCAACCATTTGAGAATGCATTTCAAATAAACGCTGGTTTGTCTTGCTCAAGAGGTCCATTTTCGTGTATACACTCCGAAATAGTATCATTTACCTCAAACTGTCTCCTACAAGAAGTGAACCCCGCGGAATTTGAAAAAATGGAGTCCGTGAGAGCACAAACTGCTGGGCCTCCTACATAGGTGTCCCAGGAGAGCACCAAATTGTCTCCGCACATTTAATTTTGATTTCTGTCTCAGGAGTGTATAGTATTTGCGGACCCCGTATTTTTACAATGAAGAGGTCCAGAATCATGCTGCACATTTAATTTTGCAAAAGAATATTAAAATGAGATGTCTCTTCCCATGGTGACTCGGGCCAAAAGTGTACTATGAAATTTAGTGGTATACACTTCGGAAAAAATCGCTATGGAACCTAAAGGATATCCTTATGTATCTGTCTATCACTTGACCTCCTTTCCTTGTGGGCGGGTTCATTTAACTGTACATTTGAGTCAGGCGTTGATTTGCTTGGGGCATATCTGGCTTTTTTTCAATGTATTCGGCTCATTTTGAGTGAACATCAGCTCTTTCCGTCGTCTGTGCTCATTCTTCCATCTGTTACTCTGGGCTTACTTTGGCCAACTGATTGCATCGCAATCAGT
>JAAEPI010000380.1 GCA_024232835.1 Cytophagales bacterium | reverse complement strand
TTCTTTCTAATACAAAATCAAACGTGATGATTGCAAGTAGAAGATAGAAAATCGTGGATTCGGACATGAAAGCAAAGGTAGAAGAAATAAAAGGGACAAGTGAAAAAATTCATTGAACTAAGTCATGCATGTCTTGGCCCAATGATCTTCATAGATTCAACACATCCTGAAATAAGCCTAGCTGTTTTTCGAATTCCATTTTCAAATCAGCCTCTATGATACCCATCGTTGAATCAAAATTCTGCCCAAAAGAGGGAAGCGAGAAGCTAGCTATCACTTGAGCCCCTCGAAAAGGAAAATGCTTCATGGCAAGCGCAAGCACATTCTGACCACCTCGTTTTCCCGGTGAGGTTGCCAATAACATCATAGGTTTACCTAGCCACATATCTTTCTCCACTCTAGAGGCCCAATCAAATATGTTTTTAAAAGCAGTGCTGTAACTTCCGTTGTGTTCAGCAAACGAAATCAGTATGCCATCAGATTCTTGTAGATGCTTTTTGAAGTCGTGTGCTTTTTGCGGTATTCCAAAATTATTCTGACGATCCACGTCAAAAATGGGCATTGCAAAATCGTTTAGATCGAGCAAGTTGACTTCAACATCTTGCAATTGCCTGGATGCATAGCCTGCCAATTGTTGATTTATAGAGATAGAGCTTGTACTTGCTCCAAAGGCGACAATCTTTTTCATACTTTTTTAGCGCGTTGATGTGGATGAGGAAGGTTTTTTTAGTTTTTTCAAAAGTTCAGTGAGCGTTTTTGCTTCTTCAGGCTCAAGGTTTTTCATTAGTGGAAGATGAAACGTATGCATCTTTCGATTTAGTTCCATCAACAAGTTTGAGCCCTGCTCAGTAATGTGGATGTCCATTTTTCTTCTGTTCGTTGGACACTCCTTTCGGGTGACAAGCCCCTTTTCATTTAGCTTATCAACGATGCGCGTTACGTTGCTTGTTCGCTGGACCATCCTGTTCAGAATGCTGCTGACCATCATGGGCGCACCGTTCTGACTCTTAAGAATTCTTAGCACATTGAATTGGGGTTCAGTTATACCAAATTCCTTTAGCTCTATGCCCACCTGATTGGTCATCCAATTCCCAGTTTGGATGATTTCATTGATAGCTGGATAATAAAGTCTTGCGTCTAATAACATGGCAACAATAATTGTATGTACAAATATAGTACATTGATTTAAAAAAGACGCTTATTGTCACAGCAAGACCTAAGACATTCTAAAGAAAACAGGAATCATCATTTTCACCCTAACTGGTTTTCCGCGCTGTTTGCCAGGAAAAAATTTCGGCATCAATTTCATGACTCTTAATAGTCTCTTTATCACAACCTGCACCTAATCCTTTTGCCACGGTGATATCAGTTAATGTTCCATCTCTTTCGACCACAAACTGAACAATCACACGTCTTTCAATTTCCATTCTTTTCGCTATATCCGGATACTGGATATTTTCAGAAAGGAATTCCCTAAAGGCTCCCTCTCCGCCGGGAAACTGAGGTAGTTCCTCTACAATGGTAAAAATTTGATCTACTTTTTCCTCAGGAGTGTCCTCTAAAACCATATCCTCAATAATTGTTTCTTCAGTAACTTCCACATCCAATTCCATTTCAATTGCTTCTTCAATTTCTTCCTCATCAGGAACTTCTATAATTTCAGGAATCTGAACCTTCATAGATGGTGGGGGAGGTTGCGTAGTTGGTGGGATTTCCATAATTTCTTCGAAATCATCATCTATAGAACCCAGATCAATTATTTCCTGATTGGCTCTATTAGGCCACTCAAATGCCAGTATGACGATCAGAACACTGATTGTTAGACCAAGATTAAGAAACATTCCACGTTTCCTAGTTAGATCATATTTGGGATTTTTCTTCAGTTCCATTTCAGTAAATATTTTTTTGTGAATTGATGAGGTCGATTGATCATTTAAAGTCAATCGACCTTTTTTATTAGGACAAATGACGTGCCTATAATCTGAAAGCAAAGCCAGCATTGAATCCAACCAGGGTAGATTTTTTGCTGTTCCCATTCTCTGTTGTTCTTAAGTTGCTAGCTGAATTTAAAGTACCGAATGACTCACCCACTTTAACTTCTGAGATATAGTAGTTGAGAGATGGCCCTCCAATCAGTGAAAGTTTTGTTGTCATCTGGTGTCTGTAGATAATATCCAATTTGTTCAATATATTTTTCTCATCCCAGACGTTCCATTCATTATCATAAACAATAGCATTTGTAGATACATCAACACTCATTTTATCCTTTTCTGTCAAGGAAACAAGCGTACCAAATCCAAGACCGTGGGTATAGACCGGTTCACTTTTGAATGTGGAATACCCCACTTTGAAGATCGTGTAGAATCGTTCTACTCCCATTTTGAAATTCACATTGGCATTGATGGCTCCTCCCCCAGTAGTTTCAATTTCATAATATCCATTTTTCACCACGTTGATCAATCCAATTGGCAATGCTTTTTCGCTTTCGCCAATAACATTGACAACCCCAAGACTTACACCTTTCAAATTCTTAGCATAATTCACTACCCCAAGCTGAAGACCTTGCGTTTCACCGTTAGCAATGTTGACTGTGGAAAGTTGCATGCCCTTAGTTGACCGCTGGTATAGTTAGCTATTCCAGATATCTGAGCTCCTTGCATTGAACCCTTATTGGCATTAATTATGCCCGCCCATTGTAATCCGGCAACATCTCCCTTCGTGTAGTTTGATATACCAGCAATCTGGGTTCCTGTTACATTTCCTTCGTTGTAATTGGCTATTCCGCCCAATTCAAACCCATCTACTCCGCTGTTCATGCCATAAATTATATTGAAGGAATAATTGTGGGAATATGCTTTGGAGACACCATTGCTTCCTAAAGGATAAAAGAAACTCAACTGCGCTTTTCGATGTAGCGAGTCACTTTTATCTTGTGCGGCTGCATTCAGACCTGATGACATAATTATCGCAGTAGTCACTATTCCAATGAATAGTTTGCTTGCATTTTTTTTCGATTTTCCAATTTGATTTTTCATTTTCGTGTTGTTTTGATTTTTAAAATTTCTCCAAAGGAATGACCAAAATCAAGCTGAATTGCCCGATCCTGAAAGTCTAGACGTTGGATGTGTCCGATCCTGAAAGTCTGGACGTTTAGCTGTAGAGCTGTTTTTGATATTGCGAGGGTGTTAGCCCCGTGAATTTCTTGAATACTTCGTTGAAGGATGATTTGGAACTGTATCCACTGTCATAGGCATGGGCGAGTAATGTAAATTTTCTGGATTCATCTTCTGTTAATCGTTTCTTGAATTCCTCCACACGATATCCATTGACAAAGTCATATAAATTGATATTCAATTCTTCATTGATGACCTGGGAGAGATGGTTTGGATGAATTTTGAGTCGCTCAGAAATGTCCTTCAATGATATTTTGGTCTCAAGGTAAGGTTTCTCAGTATCCATCAACACCTTTAAAGTGCGCAAAAATTCCTTGCTTTTGTCTTTAGTCAAAGTAGACTTTTCATACTTTCCTTTATCGGATCTCTTGTCTGATCCTTCTTCACTTTCTCTATTGTCAGTGAAGATGGCTCCTTGACGAGATCCAAAATAGCCTATTAAGAAAATAAAAACGGTTAATGCTACATAGATGAAATCTTCTGTTTTAAAAAATATGACGACCACCCAAATTACAGCCAGGCCGATAATTAATTTCATTAGCCATCCTAGATTAATCTTTTCAGTATAGGAGAAATTATCCTTAATATTTTTCTTATGTTGACGAAGAACAAGCAATGACCAGACTACATATATTACTCCTCAAAACTCATTCATGGAACTAAAAATGATCCAGTATAATGGAGGATTAGTCTGCAATGTCCCAAATGCAAATTCCAATAATTATAAAGCGCTAAATAAGAAAATGTCTAGATATAGGAAAATGTAGAAAGCAGTAGCTGGTACAAAGTGAAGCAGATCCTTTTTACTGAATTTTGGATAAGGTCTTATTAGAGAATACACATATAAAAGCAATAGCGGACCGTGTACCAGTGGGAGAGGTTGCAATATCCCCATGAAAAATGGCCAGATATGATAATACTCAATATGAAAGAGGTAGTAAAGAAATAGGTGCAAACCGATTACAAACGTCCAGGCAGCAAGAACCTTATCGGAGAGATTTTTCTTCTTTTTATTCAAAAGAAGAAACCCTATAAAAAAGGCCTGAACAATACCTATGATGAAAATTATCCTCAAGGAGGAGATTCTTTTGTTACGGCGAAAATACAACAAAGGCCAATGATGCTATAGATAATTTCTCCATTGAATTAGTATAGTAATAAGCGAAATCATATTAGCCAATATAAGTCCTAGAACAGCTGACTCTCTGATGGGTTTGATAAACTAGGACATGTCAATTCTCTAAGGAACTGGATCATACCCCTGACCACCCCATGGGTGGCATCTCCCAACTCGCTTCATTCCCAGCCATGTTCCTTTGAAAATGCCGTGTTTCATAATGGCGTCTTTTGCGTAATGCGAGCAAGTGGGTGTAAATCGGCAGGTGCTTGGGAATAGGGGAGATATTGCATATTGATAAAATATGACTGGGAAAGTAAAAAGCTTGCGCAACAGGCGTTTCATAAAGCGTGTTAAATTTAGACATGTTATTTGCCCGACACAATAAAATTGCTTCTGTTTGCGCTCCAAATGTACTGGCCATTACTTGTCGGGTTGTCTTAGTAAGGTGAAAAAGTATTCCTTTCTTTTAATATTTAGCCTTTATTGGTTCTCCTCATTTTCTCAGGAGGTAGGGTCAGACTCATCACGTATTGTTCAAATTAGAGATGTTCATATTGTTGGTAATAAGAAGACCAAGGAAAAGATAATTACACGTGAGCTGAGTGTAGAAGTGGGTAAACGCTATCCGCTCACACTACTTACTGACACGCTTGTCTTCGACCGCAATCGAATCTATAATACGAATCTGTTCAATGAAGTTGAAATCACCGTTCAGGAATTGGGAGATGGGACGGTTGATTTGCTTATTACGGTGGACGAGCGTTGGTATGTTTATCCCTTTCCAAAATTCAAATTGTCGGATAAGAATTTCAATGTTTGGTGGAAAACTTATGATCATGATTTTAATCGAGTTAATTATGGAATAAAAGTAACTCATTTTAATTTTCGTGGGCGAAACGAAAAAATCAATTTCTCATTCCAATCGGGATTTGAGCAGCGTTTTTTATTTAATTATCGTATGCCTTACATTGATAAAAAGCAACAACATGGACTTAAGCCAGAATTCATTTTGACAACAAATAACGAACTCCCCTATGGGACTGTAGATCATCGACGTAATCTTACGTCTATAAAAAGTGATGATCAGCTAAGAAAGATTGTTGGAGGTTCGCTACTACATACCTTTAGAAAGAATTTTTACGACTATCATTTTTTAAGTTTAGGAATGGTCTCCACCCATATTGCGGATACTATTGCCATAATGAACCCTAACTATTTTGGAAATGGGCGTACTAGGCAAAAATTTTTCAGCTTGGGATATGGGTATCAAAATGATCAAAGGGACAATGTCAACTATCCATTGGCGGGATTCAATTTCTTCATTAGTTTAAATAAAACGGGTTTAGGGATTGTTGATGATGTTGACTACTGGACAATAAAGGGGACAGGTACTAAGTATTGGGACTTAGAGAATGGATTTTATCTGGGAAATTCAATTTCTGGTTATGTTAGTTCAGGCAATCAACCCTTCTTTAATCTTGGAGGGTTGGGTTTTGATAAAAGACTGGAGGTTAGAGGCTATGATCAAGACTTGATTGAGGGGAAGGCCTATTTTTTAACAAAAAACTCCCTAAGAAAGCTCATTTGGAAGCATAAAGGGAATATTAAAAAAGTGATACCAGTTAAGCAGTTCCAGACATTCCCAATAGCTTTATATGGAAAATTATTTGCTGACGGAGGCTATGTCAAAAGCTTTGATGGATATCTAAACAACGACCGACTTACAGATAAATTTATTTATGGACTTGGAGTAGGTTTGGATTTAGTAACAATTTATGACCTGGTCTTTCGGTTTGAATGTTCTACTAATAGAGGTCGAAAAAACGAATTTTCGATGTTTTTACAGGCCGATCTCTAGGCCATTTTACAAAAATTTGCTTTTACGAAAGTTTAGAATTGGCTACTTTACGACTAATGCGAAGTACACTTATTTTTATTTCTTTCATCGCATGTATGAACGGATATAGCCAGAATGGGAAATATCCAATGGGTGCTCGAAATGCGGGTATTGGTGGAGCTTCCATTGTGCTACAAGATCACTGGAGTCTCTTTAATAATATTGGTGCATTGGCTCTGTCTAATTCTAATGTTGCATTTGTTTCCTATCAAAACAGATTCAATATATCTGAGTTTCAGGTGGTTGGAGCCGGCTATGTTCACGTCTTTGAGAAGGTAGTTTCAGGTGTGGGTTTTTATCGCTTCGGTGATGACTTATTCAACGAACAACGAGTGAATCTAGCCATAGGACACAAATTGGATCATGTGTCTCTTGGACTGAGCATTGACTACCTTCAATATAGCATCACAACAGTGGGCTCGAAAGGGGCCTTACTTTTCGAGTTTGGTGGCGTGGCGGAGATCACTGACAAAATCCAATTTGGTGCTCACATATTTAATGTAAATCAGGCAAAGTTATCGACTGAAGAACAGCTAAAGCTGCCAACCGTAATGAAAGCAGGGGTTTCGTTCAAGCCTTCAGAGCAGCTAATGATAAATATAGAAACTGAGAAGGATCTTGATTTTGATGAAGTCTTTCGGTTGGGATTGGAATATCAGATTGTTGAAAAAATCTATTTGCGAACGGGATTTGGTACAGAACCATTTAATAGTGCCTTTGGGGTAGGATTCTATCCAAAACAGGTGCAGTTCGATTATTCGTTTTCTAATGACACTAACCTCGGAAGCCTCCATGAGATGTCGGTTAGTTATTTACTCGGTTCGAAATGAAACCCTTGATATTTTTTGTTGGTCTGATTACGGCCTTTGGTCTTTTGGCTCAGGATAGGCCCTCTAATGCCATTGATCTGGAGCAATTTGCCGAGCGGATGTTTCAGGTACAGGATTCAGATATCAATTATGAAGATATTTATGAGTCTTTGCTTTTGTATTATACAGATCCCCTCAATCTGAACAGAGCGACTGGAGATGAGCTCGCATCTTTATACATTCTATCACCCACTCAGGTTCTGGCCTTCGTAGAACACCGAGATAATTTTGGAGAGTTACTTTCAATTTATGAATTACAGGCTATAACGGGTTTTGATCTTTCGATAATTCAAGATCTTATTCCTTTTGTGACCGTCAAGGAAAATGAGCAGGATAATCGTCCACTGATAAAGCGAATTTTTAGTGAACCAAACAATTACTTTCTTCTTCGATACTCAAGAACAGTTGAGAATCAGAGAGGATATATGGAAGAAACAGTGAATGGATACATTGGTTCACAGGATAAAATGTATGGCCGTTTTAGGGTCAGCCACCGAGACGATTTTAGTGCGGGATTCACGTTTGAAAAAGACGCTGGTGAGCGAGTTAATTTTAATCAGGGATCAGGGTTTGATTTTTATTCTGCTCATTTAATGGTGGAGAATCAAGGGATTTTTCGAAAACTGATTGTTGGGGACTATCAATTGCAAGTGGGGCAGGGATTGGTTTTTGGCTCTGGCTTCAATCCAGGAAAGGGAGCAGAAACAGTGAACACTGTGAAGCGAAATACTCTTGGGATCCGCCCTTATACCTCTGTCCTGGAAACAGGATTCTTCAGAGGTGTTGGTGCGACTGTTCCTTTTGGGGAGGTGGAGGTTACTACGTTTTACTCCAACTTGATGCAGGATGGCAATGTTCAAAACGATTCGATTTCAAATGATTTTGAAGAGTTTTTAAGTTCAATACAGAACTCTGGTTTTCATAGAACCTCGAGTGAGCTCTCATCGAGGAATGAAGTCAAAGAAGAATCCTTCGGCGGAGTGGTAAATTTCAGGCCTAACCGAAAACTCCAAATTGGAGCATCGGCACTTAATACGAATTATAGCACAGCCTTGCAGAAGAAAAGTGCGCCATACAATGTATTTGAGTTTGAAGGGAAGCAGAACTTGGTTACTGGTCTTTTTGCCTCTTATCAATGGCAAAATTTTAATTTCTTTGGTGAGGGAGCAAGATCCTCTTCAGGGGGGATGGGTGGAATCGCTGGATTTGTAAGTTCATTGAGTCCTACATTGGATATGGCCATGTCTCTTCGAAATTATAAGAAAGACTTTCATTCATTCTATGGTTTGGCTTTTGGTGAAGGTTCTAGAAATATCAATGAACGAGGACTCTATTGGGGGATCAAATATCATCCATCGAGAAGATACGAGGTGGCTGCCTATTACGACAAATTTTCCTTTCCATGGTTGCGTTTTGGAATTGACGCTCCATCGGAGGGAGCAGAGTGGCTAGGACGATTTACCTACCGACCAAACCGAGATATCAGCACGTTTGTTCAGGTACGAGAGGAGCGAAAAGAATTTTCTTTAACAAACGAGAATTTAAGTTCGTTGGAAAGGCGTATAAAGCGCAACTACATTTTCAATATTGATTATCGATTGAATGCCAGGTTTTCTATGAAAAGTCGAGTGCAATCAAGCACGCTGGATGAAGCTGGAAATTTCACCAAAGGATATGCAATTATTCAGGATGTGAATTTTGAAACTGAACGATTCAAGATTAGTACACGAATGGCGCTGTTCGAAACAGACGATTATGACAATCGACAATATGTTTACGAAAGAGATGTGCTCTACGCTTTTTCCATTCCAGCTTATAATGGGCAAGGCATTAGGAACTACATATTGTTACAGTACAAAATGAATTCGGTGATTAATCTGTGGTTGAGATATGGTAGATTCTCGTACACAGATAGGGAGGTAGTAGGGTCAGGACTGGATGAAAGCAATGGCTCCAATCGCACGGAAATTAAATGGATGGCGAGGGTGAAGTTTTGAAGGCATAAAAAGAGCCTCCAGCGGAGGCTCTTTTAAGTTTTAAAAATGCTTGGTCTTGTTCAGAAACTAAAATTTAAAATTCAACTTACCAGAAATTATCCTTCCCATAAAACCAAATTGATTGACTTCCCAAGGGTATTTGAATCTGCCTCCCAAATCGGTAACAAAATCACCCTGTGTCTCGATTTCATCTGGATATACATCAAGCAGGTTATTAATCGTAATACCTAGTGTGGCTTGATCACTTAGCTTATAGGCTAAGCTAAGATCCGTGATAAGCTTGGCAGAGAATACCTGATCATAATCCTTGTCATTGGTTGGTAAGGCGGATCCGCCAGGGCCAAGAGGAGCTCCATTCAATCCATTATTAGCATGTTTCCATCTGACTTTGCCAAAATGTGTTCCACTAAGTATTGTGTTGAATTTTCCCATTTCGTAAAAAATCCCAACAAGTACTTTGGTTTTTGGTCGGGCAGATACAATTCTGGATTGCTCTTTCCTATCGAAAATATCATATCCTGCGTTATCAAGATCAGTAGGAGTTTTAATCTTCCCTTCTATACTTGTCTTATTGTAATTTGCTGCAAGATTAAAACCTAATTTTCCAGAACCCATCTCAAGATTATCATAAGAAACCACAAAATCTACTCCTTTGGTTTCCGTGTCTACGGCATTAGTAAAGAACTTGATACTCGTTACATTATATGTTGCTAGAATAGCATTTATCGCAGCATCAGAACCAGCTGCAAGAGATGAAGTAAACAATACTCTGTCATTGACAGAAATATTATAATAATCAAATGTTACATCAAGATTTTCCATCAGATTTATTGCCAATCCTGCCGTAAAATTGAATGACTCTTCTTCCTTTAGATTAGGCACCTTCAATTCTCGAATAGCTGGACTGTGGTTATTGAAAGTAGCTTGATTTGAAACAGTTCCACCAGAAATAAGTGTTTGTATATTACTCAAATATATTTGGTGAAGTGATGGTGCTCGAAATCCTGTACTAGCAGAAGTCCTCAAAGTAAGTCTATCGTCCATCAGCATTACTCTTGAATTCAACTTCCAATTAAATGTATCTCCAAAATCCCCATACTTCTCGAATCGAGCAGTTCCACCGATTAAGAACATTCCATTATCATATTCAATATCTGAATAAAAGCCAACATTGTATCGAGTCTTATTTACTTCATTGCTAGGCCGTAAACCAGGAAAAGATTGTGTTCCTTCTCCTATATAGGAAGCCTCTTCACCCGCTGTAGTTATAAAATTTTCAGTTCTATACTCTGAACCGAATCCTAAACTGATATCATCAAACTTTCTGAACAAGTCCAGATTATTCACAATGTTGCTAAACTCATAACCACCTGCATGAAATCTTGTTGGACTTTCAACTCCCATGATTTCGTTCAAAGAATTTCCGATGTTATATTCTACAGAGTTACTACCAGTTGTAGAACTTAAATCAACATCCCAACCATTGACCTCACCCTTTATTCCCAGACTAAAAGTTCTATCATATATATCAGTTTCGAAAGTTGGTTGGAAACCTTCATAAGTTTCTCCCGATTCATGAAAGATGAAATTCGGATCATCCACCCAATAGGGGGCTCTGTACAATGCGAAACTCTTTCCATTTCTATAAGTAACACCACCAAAAGAATAAACTTCAGCATTATTCACTGGGATACCAGCGTTGTAAAACACATCAAAAGTGGTCATGTCCGGTTGCCCAACAGTCATACCCAAATCTGGATTTGCTTCAGTCCAGGCATTGGTTCCTCCAAGAATAAGTACATCATCTCCTGGCTCGCCTCCACGGTCAGTTCTTTCTTGCTCCTTGAAACCTGTTGAAACGTTTACAAATCCATCATCAAAAATGCCAAAACCTGTATTGGCTGTGAAACCGTAATTGAACCCATCACCTTCGGATGTAATCCCTGAATAGAAATTCACATTTGTTTCATCAATATTTTCTTTCAGAATTACATTGATTACTCCGGCAATTGCATCCGATCCATATTGAGCCGAAGCACCATCTCTTAGTACTTCCACCCTTTCAATAGCCTCAATTGGAATGCTTTGCATATCTACACCCACTTCTCCTTTTCCTGGAGTATCATTGATATAAACCAGAGCACTTGCATTTTTCCTTTTTCCATTAATTAGAACAAGGGTACGACTTGGCCCCAAACCTCTAAGATCAGCTGGATTGAAGTGTGCAGTTGCATCCGAAACGGTTTGTTGTGTGGCATTGTACGATTGTACTTTGAAATTAATCATTTGATCTAGTGACAATTGTCCAGTACTTTCTAGTTCTGCAGCAGAAATATTGTCTACCGGGACTGGTGAGGATAAAACTGATCTTGGCCTAAAACGACCTCCGACTATCACAATTTCAGATAATCCTTGCAAATCTTCTTCCAGCGAGATATTAATAGACGTCTGGCCACCAACTGCAACTTCCTGTGTTTTATAACCTATATAGGAAAACTCTAGGATAGCATCACTATTTGCAGACAGTGAATAATTTCCAGAAACATCTGTTGTTGTTCCTTGGGAAGTGCCCTGAATTTTAATTGTCACTCCAATAAGCACCTCTCCAGTTGCTGAATCAGTAACTGAGCCACTAACTTGTGACTGACCAAAAAGCAAGCTTAGAGGTATCAGGAAACCTGAAATCATCAGGCACGTTTTTAGGTAATACTTCTTTTTCATACAGATATATTTTAAGTTAATAAGTGATATTAT
>JAAEPI010000379.1 GCA_024232835.1 Cytophagales bacterium | reverse complement strand
CGAATAATCCCCCATCCAACATGAGCTTTTAAAAAAGTCAGAATATTGACTGAAGCGCTTCTATACTTCCTAGTGATTAGGTTAAGATTGGTCCTCAACCTCAAATGATTAAGAACGCCACGAAGGGAACGCTATAGAATGAAAATTTAGGTCACTTTGTTATCATTTTGTGCTTGAACACGATGAAAATCAGGATGATCCCTGTAAAACGACACATTTAAGCAAATTCAAATATATTTAAGCAATCGGTCAAATACATAGTATGTATGTACCGTAAAACCTCCAACTGGCCACTTGGGCCTGAGGGTTTATTTTCTTAGCATGTCCCAGAGGGGCCGCTTATTGGAGGTTTGATGGTATGTACATAAGAACAAGATCTTAGCCAATCAATAATAAGCAATCGTTCAAATAAGAACAAGATTCTCATCTTCCGAATAGAGGTAAAGTATATTGGGGTAAGACTCGCTTTTAGTCCCAAAAGAATCGTTCACGCACTGAATTGCGGAAGTGTTTGTCCATTAAAATTGTTGGGTAAAAATACAGACCAAATCTGAACGTGGGCAACATTAGTACCAGCAAAACCTCAGCGAACTGCTTTTTCGAGTTTCTGGCCATTGCCAACTGTTCACCAACATCAAGACAGTAATCCATCTTTTGGGAAGTTAATCTGCGGGACACAAGAAATTGCGCAACATCAATTTATGATTAAAATCAGACTTTGGCAGATTATTAGCGAAGCCCTTGATCGCTTTTCGGATTCTTGCTCGATTGAAATGTCTGGGTTTTCACTTTCACCTTGATGACTGCGACAAGCTAGTTCTACTACCAACACAAGGGTTAAGCAGTATAAGCAAAGCTTCTCCGCCATTACCACAAACCAATCAGCGTTCGACAAATGCAGCACCAATGCAGTGTTTCTTTTCTCAAATGGAAAATTTGGGAAAGGGAATGAGCTGGATGGCACGTTTCTTGAAAAATCTACGCATAGGAACACCAGAGTGAGTCGCTTGGAAAATTGGAACAACGCCAAACACCATTCCCCCACCAATCAAATCTCGCCTCCGCCTGTGGCCCATTCCATCTCCGGTACTGCGATCTGTTCCACCCGCCGTTCTGCCATCCTTGACCACTCCAGTCCGGTCGCTGCCTCCAATTTCCGCCTT
>JAAEPI010000378.1 GCA_024232835.1 Cytophagales bacterium | reverse complement strand
TGACCTTCGGGTTGAAGCGGTGCAATCACTGTCAAAAGGGGTATCCCACCTTGACCTTCGGGTTGAAGCGGTGCAATCAAAAGGGGTATCCCACCTTGATCTTCGGGTCGAAGCGGTGCATCACAATTTGGATCAGATTTGGCAATACTTCAGCTATTCACATGAAATTCTTATTGGCGTGCGCCTAAAGACGTCACGTAGATCTTCAGTCATCCAAAACAAATTTTCCCTGTCTATTTCTTATGACACATCATTTTTGAATCGGAACCAAGTTGTAGTTGATGGTGATGTTGAATCGAATCCAGGACCTGTCTCATCTGTAGAGTCGTATCGTGCAGGTATTGGTAAATGCTCCAGAAAAACACCGTTCAAGAATATGACGCCCAATCATGAAAAATGGATAGAAATGACATTGCTTTTTTGTTCCTTTGCTGTGTTGTATGCTCTTATTATCAACATCATGATTTTCTACTTTATCCATTTTATGGCCTTCACCATAGTGATTGTGATATATGGTTATTCATACTGGATAATTTGGCACGGATCATTTCTATTTTC